>JANNFZ010000508.1:0-3351 GCA_031380375.1 Hyphomicrobiales bacterium | reverse complement strand
CTTGCGCTGGGTGCTGATGGCGGCAGGTTCAGGCCGGGCGCCGGAGCGCCGTTCGCTTCTGGAAGTCTTGGCAAGATTGCGCAGCGACGGATCAAGCCGGGTGACATTGGCGGGGGCTGTTGTGGTTGCCCGAAAACGTGAAATTCTCGTGGGGCGGGAAGCGGGGCGGATCGAAACAGAAGCCTTGGCGGTTCCAGCCTCAGGCAGGCTCGTCTGGGATGGGAGGTTCGTGATTGATGCGCCTGCGGGTGCCTGCGTGTTCCCGGCGGGTGTGCGCTGCCCTCGGACGGAAAAGGGGCTGCCGGCCTTTGTCCTTGCTGGCCTTCCCATGATCCAATTTGGCAGCGAAACGCCGAAGCTGGCGCATTTTAATGCCACCTCAGGCGTGGTGGTTGGACTTTGTGAACGATTCCGCCTTTAGTCTCGTATGAGAAATAGCGTTTTGCTTGGAATTGCCTTTCAGGCCCCCTATCTTAACGCTTAATGACACCCCGCCCGGCACCTTGCGCCAGCGGGCAAGGAATGAGGGAATATCTTGAACCAGTTTCGCAGCTTCGCCGTTTGGATCGTCATCGCACTTCTGCTTTTTGCGCTGTTCTCGCTGTTCCAAAGCCAGACGTTGCGCTCGAGCACCAATGAACTCAGCTATTCCGAGCTTCTCGACAAGGTCAATGCCGGGGCCATCCAGAGTGTGACCTATTCCGGTGAATCGATCCTCGCCAAGACCAGCGATGGCAAGGAATTCCAAACCTTTGGTCCTGCGACCGAAACCGATCTCGCAACTTTGCGCGCCAAGGGTGTCAAAGTGACATTCAGCCCGCAGCAGACGGATTCATTGCTCTCCAACGCGCTGATCTATTGGCTGCCCATGTTGCTGCTTGTCGGCGTGTGGATTTTCTTCATCCGCCAGATGCAATCAGGTTCCGGCAAGGCCATGGGCTTTGGCAAATCCCGCGCCAAGCTCTTGACCGAAAAGCAGGGCCGCGTGACCTTTGACGACGTGGCGGGCATTGACGAAGCGAAGGACGACGTTGTCGAGATCGTCGACTTTTTGAAGGACCCGCACAAGTTCCAAAGGCTTGGCGGCAAAATTCCCCGTGGTGCACTTCTCGTCGGTCCTCCCGGCACCGGCAAAACCTTGCTGGCCCGTGCCATTGCCGGTGAAGCCAATGTGCCGTTTTTCACGATTTCCGGTTCCGACTTTGTTGAAATGTTCGTGGGCGTTGGCGCATCCCGTGTGCGTGACATGTTTGAGCAGGCCAAAAAGAATGCACCGTGCATTGTGTTCATCGACGAAATCGACGCCGTTGGCCGCCACCGTGGTGCCGGGCTTGGCGGCGGCAATGACGAACGCGAGCAGACGCTCAATCAGTTACTCGTCGAGATGGATGGTTTTGAACCCAATGAAGGTGTGATCATCGTTGCGGCCACCAACCGGCCTGACGTGCTCGATCCCGCGCTTCTCAGGCCTGGTCGTTTCGACCGGCAGATCACCGTCGGAAATCCTGATGTCAAGGGCCGCGAGCAGATCCTGCGCGTCCACATGAAGGACAAGCCGCTGGCCCCTGACATTGACCCCAAGATTCTGGCGCGCGGCACGCCCGGTTTCTCCGGTGCTGACTTGGCCAATCTCGCCAATGAAGCAGCTTTGCTGGCAGCACGGCGCAACAAGCGCATGATCACGCAAAGCGAGTTCGAGGATGCCAAGGACAAGGTCATGATGGGTGCCGAGCGCCGCTCACTGGTGATGAGCGAGGAAGAGCGCCGCAACACCGCCTATCATGAAGCGGGCCACGCCCTTGTCGGCCTCAATGTGAAATATGATCCCCTGCACAAGGTCACAATCATTCCCCGGGGCCGCGCCCTTGGCTTGACCATGAACCTGCCTGATGGTGACCGCCATTCGCGCACCCGTGAATGGTGCGAGGCGAGGCTTGCCGTGTTGTTCGGCGGCCGCGAGGCGGAACTCATTCTTGGCGGCGACAAGAACGTGACCAATGGCGCCATGGGCGACATCCAGATGGCCACTGCCCTGGCGCGGGCCATGATCACCGAATGGGGCATGTCGGAAAAACTCGGCCGGGTGCGCTACAGCCCCAATGAGCAGGAGATTTTCCTCGGCCACAGCGTGACCCAGAGCAAGAATGTCTCGGAAGGTACTGCACAAATCATCGACGAGGAAGTGCGCCGCCTGGTGCATGACGGCGAAGCGCAGGCCAAGCTCATTCTCAAAAAGAAGCGCGATGACCTGCATGTCATCGCCAAGGCGCTGCTCGAATTCGAGACGCTGTCCGGCGAAGATGTGAAAACACTCATCAATGGTGGCATCATCAACCGCGACGACAAGCCGCCGAAGCGTTCCGACCGGGGTGGCACGAGTGTGCCCAGGGCCGGTGCCAAGCGTGGCCGCAGTGGCGGCATGGAGCCTGAACCCCAGCCGCAGTGAGGTTTCCAAATGTCCCCACCCCAGCCCCTCCCCAAGAATTGGGGAGGGGTGAATCCATGCTCTCACCCCGCCCCGCTTGGCGGGGAGGGGCCGGGGGTGGGGCATTGATTGAACCATGCGGGGCACGATCATGAAAACCTACCACCGTCCCCTTGGCCTGGTCTTTGGACCGGATGCCCGGCGTCTTGTGAAGAATGGCGAGGCGCTGCCGTTGGCAGGCCATGGTGCCATTGCTTTTACCCATGTTGATGTGATGACGCGGGGTGGCGGCCATGCTGTGCAACTGATCGCCGCAGTCGCTGACCGCGCGGCATTGGCGAGGCTTTCCGGACAGCGGCAACCGTTCGGCCCGTTGAGCCTTGATCAAAGCCGCATCATGGGCGTCGTCAATGTAACACCCGACAGTTTCTCCGATGGCGGCCAGCTTTCATCTGCCGACAGCGCCGTTGCCCATGGCCACAAGCTGGCGGCGGAGGGGGCCGACATTCTTGATGTGGGTGGCGAGTCGACAAGGCCCGGCTCCGACACTGTTGCAGGGACGGAAGAATTGCGCCGCGTGTTGCCGGTCGTTGAGGCCCTGTCGCGCAATCATGTGGTTTCGATCGACACACGGAAGAGTACCGTGATGGCGGCGGCACTTGCTGCGGGGGCCGTGATCATCAATGATGTATCGGCACTGCGCCATGATCCGGCGAGTGCCGCACTCGTCGCCAAGTCCGATGTACCCGTCATTCTCATGCATGCGCTGGGCGAGCCCAAGACCATGCAACTTGCGCCCAAGTATGATGACGTGCTGCTCGATGTTTATGACGGACTTGAGCAACGGGTTGACGCGGCGGTGGCGGCAGGCATTGTGCGGCAGCGCATCGCCATTGACCCAGGCATTGGCTTTGGCAAGACCTTCC
>JANNFZ010000500.1:0-3102 GCA_031380375.1 Hyphomicrobiales bacterium | reverse complement strand
CAAGGAGCGCGCAATCGTCTGGCGCGACGGCCAGATCATCATGGTCGACGACGAACGCATGCGGCTGTTGCCCGGCGAAAAGCCGGAAATGCGCAAAGTGCGTTTTCGAACGCTCGGTTGCTATCCCCTCACGGGCGGCATCGACAGCAATGCCGAAACGCTTCTCGATATTGTTGAGGAAATGCTGGTGGCCACTTCCTCTGAACGCCAGGGCCGCGTCATTGACAAGGATGCCTCCGCCTCCATGGAAAAGAAAAAGCAGGAGGGCTATTTCTGATGGCGCGCTTTGTTGAATACACTGGCGGCGGCGTTGAAGCCTATCTTCAGGCCCAAGAGAACAAGGACCTTCTCCGTTTCATCACTTGCGGTTCCGTTGATGACGGCAAATCCACGTTGATCGGCCGCCTGCTCTATGAATCGAAAATGCTGTTCGAGGACCAGCTCACAGCACTTGAAGCGGATTCAAAACGTCTCGGCACCCAAGGTGGCAATCTCGATTTCGCACTGCTGGTCGATGGCCTTGCCGCCGAACGCGAACAGGGCATCACCATTGATGTGGCCTATCGTGCCTTCACCACGGCGCGGCGCAAATTCATTGTCGCCGACACACCGGGCCACGAGCAATACACCCGCAACATGGCGACAGGTGCCTCAACCGCCGATCTCGCCATCATATTGATCGACGCGCGCAAAGGTGTTCTCACCCAGACCCGCCGCCACACCTATATTGCTTCGCTGCTCGGCATCCATCAACTGGTGGTGGCCGTGAACAAGATGGATCTCGTCAGCTATTCCCGCGAGACCTTCGAGAAAATTGAACGGGACTACCGCGATTTTGCAAAAAGCCTTGGCGTCGAAGATGTGACTATCATTCCGGTCTCGGCACTCGCTGGCGACAACATGATCGAGCGTTCGGCGGCCATGCCCTGGTATCAGGGTGCCACCCTCATGGCGCATCTGGAAACTGTGCCGGTCGGTGACCAGGACATTGAACGCCCATTCCGCATGCCGGTGCAATGGGTTTCCAGGCCCGACCAGAATTTCCGTGGCTTTGCCGGAACGATTGCCAGTGGCACGGTGAAAAAGGGCGATGCCCTGAAGGCGATGCCCTCGGCGCGCCAGTCGATTGTCGAGCGCATCGTGACGGCCGATGGCGACCTGGACGAAGCCCATGCTGGACAGGCCGTCACTATCACGTTGAAGGACGAAATCGACGTGAGTCGCGGCGATGTGCTGTGTGCCGCGTCCTTGCCCCTTGAGGTCTCCGACCAGTTCGAGGTCCAGATCTTGTGGATGGGCGATTCTGAAATGCTGCCCGGCCGGCCCTACATCATCAAATCCGCCGCCAAGACCGTGACCGGTACACTCGACCGTCTGAAGTACAAGGTCAATGTCAACACCATGGAGCAAGTGGCGGCCAAGACCTTGTTGCTCAATGAAATCGGCACCTGTGCCCTTGAGCTTGATGCGCCTTTGGCTTTCGCCCCCTATGCCGAGAACAAGTCGCTCGGTTCTTTCATCATCATCGATCGTTTCACCAACAATACCGTGGGCCTTGGCCTCATCCATTTTGCCCTGCGCCGTGCCGCCAACATTCACTGGCAGGCCACTGACGTAAACAAAACCGCGCGCGCCAAACTGCTGAAACAAAAGCCAGGCGTGTTGTGGTTCACCGGACTTTCGGGTGCCGGCAAATCGACCATTGCCAATCTTCTGGAAAAGAAACTCCATGCCGATGGCCACCTGACCTATCTGCTCGACGGCGACAACGTGCGCCACGGCCTCAACCGCGACCTGGGCTTCACCGACGCCGACCGCGTGGAGAATATCCGCCGCGTGACCGAGGTGGCAAAGCTCATGGCAGATGCCGGGCTTCTGGTGCTTGTCTCCTTCATCTCGCCCTACCGGGCCGAACGCCTGATGGCCCGCGAACGCATTGGCAGCGATGACTTCATCGAGATTCATGTCGATACAACGCTTGCCGAAGCCGAGAAGCGCGACGTCAAGGGTCTCTATGCCAAGGCCAGGCGTGGTGAATTGAAGAACTTCACCGGCATTTCCTCGCCATATGAAGCGCCCGAGAATCCGGAGCTGCGCATTGATACGTCGGTTCTGTCGCCGGAACATGCCGCAAGCTCTATTGCTGCCTATCTGAAAGCAGCCGGCAAGCTTTGAGAAAAACTCCCGCCTTCACAGGCGGGAGCAATTTTCACTTCTGCACTTCCGTCCAGATCCTCGTGTAGAGTTCCTGAGTTTCCGGCGCACAGGTCAGCGAGAAGTGGCCGAGTTTCAGGGTCTCCTCCGACATGTTCACCTCAGGTGCTGCCTTCAAGTCGGCATCATAGAATTGCGCCGAGCCGATCGAACCATCGCGATAGCGTGCGAAGTTCGAAATCATCGCGGCATTTTCAGGGGCCATGATGAAATTCTGGAAAAGCTTGGCGTTTTCGACATTTTTGGCGTCCTTCACGACCGCGACATTGTCCATCCACACCGGGAAGCCTTCCTTGGGGAATCCGAACTTGATGTCAGGATTGATAAGCCGCGCCCTTGAGGAATAACCATTCCAGTTGACCCCTGCCGCATAGTCTCCCTTGGCGTATGCCTCAGGCGTGCCGTAGTCCATGGCAAGCCACTTGGGTTTGGCCTCAAGAAGCTTGTCGCGCACTTTCTTGAGGAGTTCCTTGTCGTCGGTGCAGGGTGTGCCGCCGAAATACAGCACTGTCAGCATGACGATCTCCGTCATTTCCGGAATCACATTGATCTTGCCCACCAATTCCGGCGGCGGATCAAGGAAGATGGCGGCAGTATTGGCGTCACCATTGTACATCTTGGTATTGAGCGTGATGCCCGTTGTGCCCCATTGCCACGGCACGGTGAACTTGCGTCCCTCGTCAAAGGGAACATTTTGCCATTTCGGGTCGACATATTTGAAGTTTTCCATGGCGTTCGGCATGGTGGCCAGCAGCAAGTCTTCCTTGATGTAGACGGGCACAAAGCTCGCCGATGGAACCACGATGTCAAAGCCGTGGCCGCCGGCGCGGATCTTTGCGAGTGCAGCATCATTCGAGTCATAGTCGGTGATCGTCACCTTGACCTTGT
>JANNFZ010000476.1:0-2225 GCA_031380375.1 Hyphomicrobiales bacterium | reverse complement strand
GTGCCCACCGGCATTGCGACTGTGTTGTGGTTCAAAGCGGTGGAGCGCACCAGCCCGACCTTCACGGCCATGTCGAACTATCTGGTGCCGGTTTATGCGCTGGTTTTCGGTGCCGTGATCCTCGGCGAAAATATCGGCTGGAATGTCCTCGCTGCTCTCGTCCTCATCCTCGCCGGAATTTTTGTCAGCCGCATGCCTTCATTGAACCTCACGCAGCAGCTTTTGAAATAACCCCGCACAGGTCGTCGACCAACGATTTCACAAGTGCACCATCATCACCTTCCGCCATGACGCGGATCAGTGGCTCCGTGCCCGACGGGCGGATCACCAGCCGGCCCTGGTTGCCAAGTCGCGCCTCGGCATCGCGGATGGCCGCTTTCACCTGCGCATCGTTGAGCGGATTGCCGCCCTTGAATTTCACATTCTTGAGAATCTGCGGCAGCGGTTCGAACAAGTTGCACACTTCGCTGACGGGTTTTCCCCGGCGCACCACTTCCGCCAGCACTTGCAGCGCTGCCAACAGCCCGTCGCCTGTCGTTGCATAATCCGAGAGCAAGAAATGGCCGGACTGCTAGCCCCCCACATTGAAACCATGGCTACGCATGAGCTCGACCACTTAGCGGTCGCCGACCTTGGTGCGGGCCAGCGCCAGCTTTTGGCTTTGCAGGTATCGCTCGAGCCCGAGGTTCGACATGATGGTGGCCACAAGCCCGCCACCTTTCAACTGTCCACGCTTTGCCCATGAAGTTGCAACCAGCGCCATGATCTGGTCACCGTCGATGACATTGCCTTTTTCGTCGGCGATGATCACCCGGTCGGCGTCGCCATCCAGTGCAATGCCGATGTCGGCGCGCATTTCGCGCACCTTCTGGCACATGATTTCGGGATGCGTGGAACCGCATTTCTCGTTGATGTTGGTGCCGTTCGGGTCCTTGCCCAGTTCAAAAATCTCGGCACCCAATTCCCACAGTGCTGTGGGTGCTGTCTTGTAGGCGGCACCATTGGCCGTATCGATCACCACGCGAAGCCCGTCGAGCGTGATGTCACCAGGATATGTGCGCTTGGCGAACTCAATGTAGCGCGCGCCTGCGTCTTCAATGCGCTTGGCCCGGCCGATTTCCGATGGCCCGGCCAGTACAGCCTTTGATGGATTGTCGACGAGCTGTTCGATCGCCAGTTCCTGCTCATCCGACAACTTGTAGCCATCGGGTCCAAAAATCTTGATGCCATTGTCATGGAATGGATTGTGCGAGGCGGAAATCATCACGCCAAGATCCGCCCGCATGGAGCGCGTCAGCATGGCGACACCGGGTGTGGGCACCGGCCCCAACAGGAACACATCCATGCCCGCCGACAACAGCCCCGCTGTCAGCGCCTGCTCGATCATGTAGCCTGAAAGGCGGGTGTCCTTGCCGATCACCACCCGGTGGCGGTGTCCGCCCCGGCGGTAAAGCTGTCCCACAGCCATGCCGATTTTCATCACCACATCAGGCGACATGGCCCCTTCATTGGCTTTGCCGCGCACCCCGTCGGTTCCGAAATATTTTCGTGACATTGCCGTTTCCCCCTGGTTCCACGGAACCATCATAAGAACAGAGCTTAAATGTCTGCTAAATCCGGATCAAATGAGGCGGAGAACACCGAAAGTGCTTCACGGGTGGCTTTGACATCATGGACCCGCAGGATGTGAACCCCGGAGGCCACCGCCTGCAAGGCCCCGCCGACCGAACCATGGACGCGGGACCCCGCAAGTTTTTCCCCGCTGAGTGCTCCCACAAAGGCTTTCCGCGACAGGCCCACCAACAGCGGCAGGCCAAGTCCGTGGAAAAGCGTTAACCCTGAAAGCAAATCGAGGTTCTGCCGGAAGGTCTTGCCAAAGCCAAAACCCGGATCAATGGCGATGCGCGCCCGCGCAATGCCTGCCGCCTCAGCTTCCGCCACCCGCTGCCCCAAGCCATCATAGACATCGAGCAGCACATCTTCATATTTGGGGGCAAGCTGCATGGTCTTGGGTTCGCCCTGCGCATGCATGAGGATGACGGGCACATCGGCCTTGGAGATGATTGCGGCACTCGCAGGGTCATGGCGCAGTGCCGATACATCATTGACGATCACCGCACCGGCACGCAGAGCCGCTGCAATCACGGCACTTTTGCGTGTGTCGATCGAAACCAAATGGTCGCGCGATAGGGCTTCAACGACCGGCAACACGCGGCGCAACTCTT
>JANNFZ010000474.1:0-4786 GCA_031380375.1 Hyphomicrobiales bacterium | reverse complement strand
AAGAGTTGGAAGCCAGCCGCCTCGACCGCAAGCGCCCGCTCCGCGACCAGATCTATGACCTGGTGCGCCAGCTCATTCTTTCTGGGCGGATAGCACCCGGCGAAGTGTTGGATGAAAAACTGATCGCCGCCAATTTGAACGTTTCACGCACACCGGTGCGCGTGGCCGTAAAAAAACTGAGTGACGAGCATCTGGTCGACGTGGTGGCGCAATCAGGCACAAGGGCTTCGCGTATCAACCGCAATGAAGTGGAACAAGCCTATCTGATCCGGCGGGCCCTCGAAATGGAAAGTGCCGCACAGGCCGCATCCCGCATGAGTGAGGCCCATGCCGACCAGTTGAACGATATTTTGCAAATTCATTCCCGGGCCATCGACCGCCGCCGCTTCGCCGAGGCCATTGCGCTTGATGACCGCTTTCACCGCGCCATTGCCGAAATCAGCAACCTCGACCGGCTGTGGCGGGCCATCGAAATCTCAAAAGCCCAGCTTGACCGCTGCCGCCACCTCATGCTGCCCCGCGAGGGCGAAGGGGCTGCAACACTTGAACACCACCGCAGGATCATCAGGGCGCTCAACAGCAAGGACGCAGAACTCGCCCGCCGCGCCATGGGCGACCATCTTGATTCGGCCTTTGCGGCGACCCTGAAGGTCATGGAATCAGGCGAATTGGAAACGTTTTAGGCCCGCGCCAACCCTTCCAGCAATGTCGCCACCGCTTCAGCACCGGGATCAACGACACCGGAAAGTTTTGCGGCCGAGACATAACTCGACCGGCCGGCGCGTGCCTTCATCATATGAGCTGTCGCTTCTGCTCCCACCCGCGCAGCGCGTGCCGCAGCATCAAGGCTTTCGCCTTTCACAAGTGCGGCCAAGGCGGGCACCAATGCATCAACCATGGTGCGGTCACCGGGCAGCGCCCCGCCATAGGACATCATCTTGTCGAGACCGGCCTGCAAAGCCTTGGGCCAGGCCGCACCCGAGGCTGCCGAATGGCCAGCCGCCGCAAACAAAATGGCCATCAACACACCGCTTGAGCCGCCCATGCTGCGGGAGAAGGCTGAACTTGCGGCGGCAAAGAACTGATCGGTTTTGGCCAGTGGCATGGCGGCAAGATTATCCCTCAAGTGCCGAGCCGCCGTGGCAATGGTGGAGCCTGTGTCACCGTCACCCACCTTGGCGTCGAGCAAATTGAGTTTTGCCTCGGCCCCGATGAGAATGTCACAGGCCTGTTTGACGACGGCGGCCAGCGCATCATTGCGGCTCGGCCTGACGGGTTTTTCCTTCATCGCCGCCGGCAATTTGATGAGCTTCGGCTTCACATGGTTGCGTACACCCGGCCAGACGAGCGGACTGGCCGGCGATTTGAGTGCCACTTCGTAAATTGCCATGAGTGGCAACAGGCTTAGCGAAAAACCATGCATGTCAAGCGAGGTCACGAGATTGGCAGGCCCGCAGACGAGTTTGATCTTTTTGCCATGGGGCCCCTTCAACACTTCATTGCTGAGCAATCCCATTTCAAGGGGCGTTGTTGAGCCTAGATTGTTGATGAGCAGGGCGTAGTGTTTGGCAGGACGTGCCGCCGCCATGAGGCGATCCATTACCAGGCTTGCCGAAGCCGCAGCATCGGCAAAGCCCACAAGGTCCACACCAGGCTCACCATGAATGCCAAGACCGAGTTCTGCCTTGCCCGCAGGCACACGGTCTTCACGGCCAATGCCGGGCAAGGTGCAAGAAGTGAGTGCGAGCCCAAGCGACACAAGATTGTCGGCAACACCTTGCGCAAGTCTTGCGAGTTTGGTGAGCGGCCAGCCCTTGGCAGCATAGTGGCCGGCAATTTTTTCCACAAACAACACGCCGGCAATGCCCCTCGGCTGGGCGATTTCGGGAAGCGCAATGTCATCTTTGACAATGACAATTTCGACTTGTCTGCCAAGTGCCCGCGCGCGTTCGGCGGCGAGGCCGAAATTCAGCCGGTCACCCGTGTAGTTCTTCAAGATCAAGAGGCAACCCGCCTTGCCCGTGACCGCCATGATGGCGGCAAATACCGCGTCGACGGAGGGTGAGGCAAAGACTTCGCCGCACACCGCCGCTGTCAACAGTCCAGGCCCCACAAAACCTGCATGGGCAGGCTCATGGCCGGACCCGCCGCCTGCAACAAGCGCCACATGGCTTGGCTTGTGGTCGGTGCGCAGGATGACCTTGATGCCGGGATAGCCATCGAGCCTTGCGAGATTGCTGCCACCACTCGACCTGAGCAAACCATCGAGTGAATCGACGACAAGACTTTCCTTGCTGTTGATGAATTGCGCCATGCCCTGCTCCCGTTTGCGGGGGCACGATATTGCGACGGCACAAAATTGCAACTGCTTACGGCAAAACGAGGATCGCCCGGAAGTCATTGACGTTGGTCAAGGTCGGCCCTGTGACGACCTGGTCGCCGAGTTTTGCGAAGAATGTGTGGGTATCGTTGTTCGCCAGCATCGCAATGGCATCAAGGCCCAATGCCTGGGCGCGGGCCAGCGTATCCGGTGCAATGATGGCACCTGCCACCTCGCGGCCCCCGTCAATGCCATCGGTGTCGGTGGCGATTGCATAAGTGTTGGCGGTCCCTTGCAGCTTGAGGGCAAGGGACAGGAGAAATTCGACATTGCGCCCGCCTATGCCTTTTCCATGCACCGTCACTGTGGTTTCGCCGCCTGAGATGAGAACGCAAGGTGCTGCCAATGGTTGCCCAAATTGCCGGACCTGGCGGGTGATGCCTGCCATGACAATTCCGACCTCGCGGGCCTCTCCCTCCAGCGCGTCACCAAGAATGAGCGGCGTGATGCCTTGGGCACGGGCGACGGCGGCTGCGGCCGCAAGTGATGTTTGCGGTGAGGCAATGAGATGGGTTGCGGCGCGGGCAAGGCGCGGGTCACCTGGTTTTGGTGTTTCATCCGGTGCCGCTTCAAGGTGTCGCTGCACGGAGGCTGGAACGGCAATGCCGTATTTGGCGATGATGGCGCGGGCATCGGAGAATGTCGTGGCATCGGCAACCGTCGGGCCTGAAGCAACGGCGGAGACATCATCTCCCGGCACATCGGAAATAACCAATGTCTCGACCCGTGCCGGATACGCCGCTGCCGCCAGCCTGCCACCCTTGATGCGCGACAGGTGCTTTCGCACGCAGTTCATCTCCTGGATGGGCGCACCAGAAGCGAGCAGTGCGCGATTCACGGTCCGCTTTTCTTCCGGTGTGATGCCATGGGCCGCAAGCGACAGGAGCGACGAACCACCGCCTGAAATCAACGCTACCACCAAGTCATCAGCGGTGAGACCTTGCACAAGTTGAAGTATGTCAGCTGCCGCCTGGGCACCAGCCGCATCCGGCACAGGATGGGCGGCCTCGACAATCCTGATCCTTTTTGTGGGTGCGCCATGGCCATAGCGGGTGACCACCAATCCTTCGAGGGGGCCCTGCCAATGGTCTTCAAAGGCGCGTGCCATGGCAGCGGAAGCCTTGCCGGCACCGATCACGATGGTGCGGCCGCGTGGCGGCTTGGGCATAAACTGCGGCACGGATTTTTCCGGCAAAGCCGCCGCGACCGCCGCATCAAACAGGCTTCTCAGGAAGTGCCGTGGTTCAATCACAGTGAAAAACCATGATCAGCGATCCAACCAAGGCCTTCCATCGTGGTGGTCTTCGGGCGGTATTCGCAGCCGATCCAGCCGTCATAGCCGAGGGCATCAATATGCCTGAGGACATGATGGAAATTGATTTCACCAGTGCCCGGTTCATGGCGGGCAGGTGCATCGGCAATCTGGATGTGGCCGATACGCGGCAAGAGGCGTTGCAGTGTGTTGCTCAATTCCCCTTCGACGCGCTGCATGTGATAGACGTCATATTGCAGCATGATCGGGGACGACGCGAGCGCATCCATGACCGCGATGCCGTCGGCACTGCTGTTTAAGAGGAAGCCCGGAATGTCCGAAGGATTGATGGGCTCAATCAACAGTGCCACACCCTCGGCCTTGAGACGGCTTGCGGCGAGTTCGATATTTTCCAGAAGCGTGTCGAGCGCCTTGGGCTTGGCCAGCGTCTGCGGCCTGATGCCGGCAAGACAGTTCATTTTTTTGCAGTCGAGGGCCGCCGCATAGGCGAGGCCCGTATCGAGACCCTTGGCAAATTCAGCCTCGCGCCCCGGCAGGCAGGCAATGCCCCGGTCGCCCTTGTCGAAATCACCGGGTGGCAGGTTGAAAAGCACTACTTGCAACCCATTGTCGCGCACCCGTGCCGCCACATCTGCAATGGCAAAACCGTAGGGAAACTGGAACTCCACCGCCAAAAAACCCGCCGCCTTCGCCGCCGCAAAGCGCTCGAGGAAAGGCAATTCCGTGAACAGCATGGACAGATTGGCGGCAAATTTCGGCATCTATTGTTTGGTCCCGCGGCTGTGCATTTTCCGGCCTGCAACATAGGTGGCACTGACGGCCCGGTCATCTCCCAAAATCATCAGCGCGAAAAGAATGTCTTCGAGAGATTGCGAAACCTCGTGGCGGCTCTTGAGTACTGGCGTGGCCTCAGGGTCGAGCACCACTAGATCGGCATACTTGCCCGCCGTCAGCGAGCCCGTTTCCGCGGCGATATGCAGGCGCGTGGCATTGCTGATGGTGCTCATGGAAAACAGCTTTGCCGCTGAAGGCTTGTAGCCCTGCAACATCTGCACCTTGTAGGCTTCACCCATGGTGGCGAGCATGGAATAGCTGGTGCCGCCGCCGACATCGGTACCCAGCCCCAGATGCAC
>JANNFZ010000470.1:0-5993 GCA_031380375.1 Hyphomicrobiales bacterium | reverse complement strand
GCCCCTTTATACGGGGCTTGCTTCTGCCGTGCTACGCGATTCTGCGCAAGCCCTTCGACCGTGAGGCGACCCAGGCCACCAGATCGGCAACGTTGGACATGGCCCGCGTGTTGAGGCCCTTGACCCCCTGGGCCTCGTCCTGGCCGGCGATTACGGCATCGGAAAGCCCAAGTTTTTGGGCTTCCTTCAGGCGAGCTTCGGTTTGGCCGACGGCGCGGATATTGCCGGAAAGGGCAATCTCGCCAAACAGCACGGTGCCATGGGGAATGATGGTATCGGACAGGGAAGAAAGCAGTGCTGCGGCCACGGCCAAGTCGGCGGCGGGTTCCTTGAGGCGAAGGCCGCCCGCGACATTCAGGTAAACATCATGCTGCGACAACGAAACCCCTGCTCTCGCATCCAGGACCGCGAGGATCATGGCGAGGCGGTTGCCATCCCAGCCCACCGCAGTCCGCCTAGGATTGCCGAGAGGCGAGGGCGAGACGAGCGCCTGCACTTCGACGAGCAAGGGCCGCGTGCCCTCCATGCCGGCAAAGACGGCGGTGCCGGGCGAGGGCCTTTCCGACGATCCCATGAACAGCCGTGACGGGTTGGTGACTTCCTGCAAACCGCCATCAGACATTTCGAAGACGCCGATCTCATCGGTCGGGCCGAAACGGTTTTTGACGGCGCGCAGGATGCGGAACTGGTGGCCGCGGTCGCCTTCGAAATAGAGGACGGCATCGACCAGGTGCTCAACCAATTTCGGACCGGCGATCTGGCCGTCCTTGGTGACGTGGCCGACAAGGATGACGCAACAACCTTTCTGCTTGGCAAATCGCACAAGTGCTTCGGAACCGGCCTTCAATTGCGAGACAGTGCCGGGGGCCGCTTCGATGACCGGCGACCAAAGGGTCTGGATGGAATCGACAACGACAATGGCGGGAATTTCGTCTTCGTTGAGGGTGGCGATGATGTCAGAGGTGTTGGTTTCCGCCGCCAGCAGCACCGGTGCATCCTCAAGCCCAAGGCGCTGGGCCCGAAGCCGCAACTGCGCAATGGCTTCTTCGCCCGAGACGTAAATCACCCGTTGGCCTTTGCGCGCGAGGCTGGCCAAAGCCTGCAAGAGCAGCGTCGATTTGCCGATGCCTGGATCGCCGCCGATCAACACTGCCGAGCCCGGCACAAAGCCGCCACCCGCCACCCGGTCGAGTTCTGAGATGCCGGTTTCAATGCGGGGCGGGCTCGCCGTATCGCCCTTCAAGGCGAAAAGCCGTGTGGGCCTGCCTTTGGGCATGGACTGGCCTTTGGCGCCCGAAGCGGGGGCCGCAAGTGTTTCCTCGATGATAGTGTTCCAGGCGCCGCAGCCATCGCAGCGACCGGACCATTTGGTGGTGCTGGTGCCGCAGGTTTGGCAGACGAATTGCGATGAGGTTTTGGCCATGGCCGCCCATAGCAGGAACATATGAAGAACGCAACAATCTTGACGGGTTCTTTGACGTGACTCTTGCGCCGCGATAGCATTGGGCAATCGCAGTTTGGAGGAATCACATGAAGGCTTCGCTTGGACTTTTCGTCGGGATCGCCGCTACGGCGCTGGCCCTGTGCCTTTCTCCCGCCGCGCAAGCTGAATTCAGGCCCCTGGGTTCTGTGACCTATGAACCGGAGCCTTCCGACTTGAAGGTTGGCACCTTTGAAATTCGCCCGGAGGATCGCGGCATTCGGTCAATCCGTTTTTCGATGGAGCGCGGCGAGGCGGAAATCCGCACCTTCCGGGTTTACTATTCTGATGGCGACAGCGAGCGTTTCCGGGTCCGTGAAACCTTTGAAGAAGGCGAGCGCACGGAAATTTTCGACATCGAGAGTGACCGCCCGATCCGCAAAATTGAGATTGCCTTTGTGCCAACTGGCAATGTGAAAATTGCGCTGTTGGCGGAAACGCGCCGCGCTGAACCGCCGCCGCCGCCGCCACCACCACCGCCGCCCTTGGCATGGCGTGAACTCAGTTGCCAGGACGTGAGCTTCCTCAATGACCGGGACCGGGTGCGCCTGCCTGTGCCGAAAGTTTTTGTGGCGCTCAGGCTTCGGGCCGAGGTCTTTGACGTGCAGGTGTCGGACATGACCGTTCGCTATCAAGACGGATCGAATGAACGCCTGCGCATCAACACCGTGGTGCCGGCGGGTGCCAAGACCAACGCCATCGACATCCGCGCCGAAGGCCGCCGCCTTGCGGAAATCGAGATCAACTATGGCTCGACGGGCTTTGGCACAAGGACAGCGCAAATGTGCTTTGACGGGCAGTAGTTGCAGGCTTTGCAAGCCTGAAAAGACAGTGGACAAGGCCGGGGCTGTCACCTAAGAGCAGCCCCGTTCCGGTGCTGCATTTGCGTGCCGCATTTCACCGAAAGATGGGCGCATAGCTCAGGTGGTAGAGCAGCTGACTCTTAATCAGCGGGTCGTAGGTTCAAGTCCTACTGCGCCCACCATCTTTCGGGTGTTTTTCCACAATAGGAATTTAACGCTTGACAGCGCACGGTAAATCTGCCATATTCCGCAACACTCCACACCCACAACAATAGTCTTGAGCCCATCACGAAGACGACGTTGGGGGAGGGTTGCAATGGCTCTACTTGTAGACGTCTTTGCGATTTCCGATTTTCACTACGATGATGCGAACGGCCTTGTCTTCAATGGAACTGATTATGCGATAGTCGCCGACACGGTACTTCCAAAGTTCCCCCAGTTTGGCACCGCGCAACGCTTCGCCGATGGCGCGGGGGTCCTCAAGATGTGCAAGGCGATCACTGAGAAAAGTCAGGATACGCCTTGCTGCCTGCGAATCGAGTTGATGCAGATTCTTCCTGGCCAGGTCCGAAAGTTCAATTGTCCATGCCATGGTTCTTCATCACAGCAGCCAGTGGCGTGAGTTTTGAGCGCCCGGCTTTGATGTCTTTCAGTTCTTTTTCGGCCTGATAGAGATCTTCAAGATCGCCAATCTGTTCGCGGATCGCTTCGATCATATAATATGTCTTGGTGCGGCCTGTGCGCTTGGCAAGCCTGTCCAACCGCGCACTCAGGTCTTCGGGCAGGCGGAGTGATACAGCCATCGCAACTTTCTCCAGTTTGAGATACATGTATCGCATGTTTTGAGAACAGAAACAAGGTCACCGATCATGCTGTGGGATGAAAGCCGGAAAACAAAGGGAAGCGTCACCTATGTCCTTGGCAAGCCATGAGCACCTTGCTCAATGGCCGCGTCAGCTTGTCAGCTGACATGGCCACCCGTTTCGAAAAGGCCTTTGGCCTGAAAGCAGATACACTGTGCCGCATGCAAACCGCCCACGACCTCGCTGCGGCTCGTCAGCATGAAAAGAAAATAAAGGTAAAACCATTCAGCGCTGCGGCGTGAGCAGCAGTTTGTCTTATTGAAGAGACTTTCACCAAATTTGGTTAGGCTCAATAATTGTCACTAATTGGCGTCAGGAGCCATTTCAATCCAATGACGCAAGTCTCCAAACAATGAAACAAGCTCTGCGTCGTGCTCGTCCAATTCAGTGCGGTGTCTTGAGTAGTTGTGAAGAATTCTGTTACAAAATTTTCTCGCGTCATGAAGCTTCGTCTTGTCCAAGAAATTGTATCTTTCCACCGCCAAATTTATGACTTCATCGTGTTGCATGCTCTTGATCCTACCCTCGAGATCGCGTTTTTCTAATTTAACTTCTGAAAGATAGTAGTCTTTAAGAACTGTCTCGAGTGCCGCTCTACACATAGCAACGGCAGCGGCTGGAGCGCCTGCAACATAGGCTCGTATTGCATCGTTCAAGAGTTCAAACAGCGGATTTTTCCCGGATGAATCCCAGACGTCTGAGACGCGGATAGGAATCATCGTCGGTTTGAGTTTGTTCCATCGTTTAAATGACCCTGAAATGCTGATTCCGATGTTCTCCTGAAAGTAGTCCACTGCTTGAAGTCCTACTGTCAGTATATTTGCTTCCGCAGACAAAGCTTCATAATCTGAATCGTCGCCTGGGTCGTCTTCGGCTAAATCAGGCACTTGTTCAGCGGCTCTTTCTCGATACTCCCTCATGGTTTCAAACAATCGCTCAACGGCACGACCGCCTTCGTGTATCTGTGGATCGAAATCAAAAGGGTACCAATTGGGGTCTGGATCTTCTTGAATGTACTCTCGATATTCGTTGCGGTAGTTTTCAAAACTAGGCATCTCGCCAATGATCAATGAAAACTGCCCTTGTTGCTGCGATCGCCTCCGACCCCCAGCGTACCAGACAGACATCTTCCATTTCTCGCGGTATTGCTTCCAGCGTGCGAGAACATGCGGATCGACATTCTGAACAACCTTTTTTTCCGATTGGAGCCGCTCGACGTTGTCCGCCGCATGCATCAGATCGCTGGCCAACTGCTTTAGATTTTTGTCCGTTGCTTGGACACCTTGAAGTCTTCTTGGGTCATCTTTAACCGCCGCAATCAGTGAATCAAACCGACTACGAAAAAATCCGAATATTTGCCGGTCGTTCGCCATCGACAAGACTCCTGGTGCATTGAACTGCAGCGCGATTATTCTGCCTGAGGCGCACCAACGCAAGGAAATTGAAATTCGTTGACGTGGTTTTCTCAGAGTCTGCTTCAAATGGGTCCAATTTCTACATGGCCGGGCTTGATCCGGCCAACCAGACGCTCAAGCAATTCAAATGCGGAAATTCTGGGTCGGCGAGTCAAGCCACGCCGATGGAGGGTGGGGTGAGTCTTGACTCCAACGGAATGACGGGATGAGATTGATTTCAAGAGGACGGGATACCCCTCATCCGCCTCGCGAGCCAAGAGGCTGCTCGGCACCTTCTCCCGCAAGGGGAGAAGGTTGGTCCAAGTGTGGACTACTCCGCCGCTTCTGCCTTCTTGATGTCCTCGGGGATAAGGAAGCCACCGGACTGGCGCTGCCACAGCGACGCGTAAAGCCCGCCCTTTTTCTTCACGAGTTGCGCGTGGGTGCCTTCTTCGACCACGCGGCCCTTGTCCATGACCACGAGGCGGTCCATGGCGGCGATGGTCGAGAGACGATGGGCCACGGCGATGACGGTCTTTTGTTCCATGAGGGCGTTGAGGTTCTCCTGGATTGCCGCCTCGACCTCTGAATCGAGCGCGCTTGTGGCTTCATCGAGAATAAGGATGGGAGCATTCTTCAACAGCACGCGGGCAATGGCAACGCGCTGGCGCTGGCCGCCCGACAGCTTGACGCCGCGTTCGCCGACATGGGCATCGTAGCCGCGGCGGCCATTGGGGTCCGACAGTGTGGCAATGAATTCGGCGGCATGGGCCTTTTCGGCGGCGGAAACGATGGCGGCTTCGCTGGCATCGGGATTGCCATAGCGGATGTTGTCACGCACCGAACGGTGGAGAAGGGACGTATCCTGTGTGACGACGCCGATGGCAGCGCGGAGCGACTCTTGTTTCACTTGTGAAATGTCCTGGCCGTCAATGATGATGCTGCCGGAACCGACATCGTAAAAACGCAAAAGCAAATTGGCGATTGTCGATTTGCCGGCCCCTGAACGTCCCACCAGACCAACTTTTTCGCCGGGCTTGATGGCAAGGTTGAGCCCGGCAATGATCTCACGGCCCGCTTCAACGGGTTTGCCATAGTTGAAATGCAGATCGCGAAAGGTGATGGCACCTTTTGTAACGGCGAGGCCCTTGGCACCGTCCACATCCTTCACCAGATGTTCGCGGGAGATGACATCAACGCCGTCTTTCACCACGCCAAAATCCTCGAACAATCCGGCGATTTCCCAGAGCATCCAGTGGGCCATGCCGAGCATGCGGTAAACAAGGCCGACGGAGAAGGCGATGGCGCCAACGGTTATGGCGTTGGTGTGCCAGAGATAGACGGCAATGGTCGCCGTGGAGGTGAGCAGGAAGCCATTTATGAGATTGAGCACGAGGTTCATCAAGGTCGAAACGCGCATGGAGTCATAAACACTTTGCAGCATCCACGACAT
>JANNFZ010000464.1:0-2149 GCA_031380375.1 Hyphomicrobiales bacterium | reverse complement strand
TGAAGGTTCTTGCCGTTGACCAGTCCACGGCCATTCATCCGGTTGAGCGCCGGGCCCGCACCCACAACGAGGTGGCACCATCAACCGGTTGGGTGCGCGCCAAGGTGAAGTGGTTCAACCGGGCCCGCGGCTTTGGTTTTGTGACCGAAGGCGAGGGCCAGGGCGATATTTTTGTGCATATGGAAGTTATGCGCAAAACAGCCATCAGCGAACTCATTCCCGACCAGTGGATCTATGTGCGCTATGGCGACAGCAACAAGGGCAAGATGGCGGCAGAAGTGCGCCTGACCATGGACGGCGGCCCGCCCCACACGAACTAGCTCCGTCATCTGTTCGGCCCCAATTTTGCTGCATTCGCCGGGGAACTGACGCCCATGAAAATTCTCGGCCTGCTTCGGCATCTCCTGCTTCTGGCATTCTTCACGGTTTCTCCCGCCCAGGCGCAGGAACCGGCAAGAATCGAACCTGTCTCAATCATCACCGAGGCAACGGCGACAATCTTCTCGACGGAAATTGCCGACACCGATGACCTTCGTGCCAGGGGCCTGATGTTCCGCCATCGCCTGCCTGAAGACCAGGCCATGCTCTTTGATTTTGTGAAGCCACGGCCCGCCGCCATGTGGATGAAGAACACCTATATTTCCCTCGACATGCTGTTTGTGCGGAGCGACGGCACCATTGCGGCGGTAGCCGAAAACACCGAACCCCTGTCGCTGCAAACCATCAGTGTGCAGGAACCGGTGCGGGGCGTCGTGGAACTGCCGGCAGGCACCGTGAAACGCCTCGGCATCAAACGCGACGACAAGGTCTATCACCGGATATTCGCGACAATTCCGGATTGATGACGCCGCGCTTGCGGTCGGCCCCATAAATCAGCTAAGCGGAGCCGTTCTTGAAGGACAATCGGGGCGTAGCGCAGTCTGGTAGCGCACCTGCCTTGGGCGCAGGGGGTCGCGAGTTCGAATCCCGCCGCCCCGACCAGCCTTCGAGTGCCATATTCTGTGCAGGAGACCACCATGCCCGCCCGCATCTATAAGCCCGCCCGCAGTGCCATGCAGTCCGGCAAGGCAAAGTCTGACGGCTGGGTCCTCGAGTTTGAACAGTCGGTGAAGCGTGAGGCCGATCCGCTCATGGGCTGGACTTCGGCTGGCGAAACGGCAACCCAGGTGAAGCTCGCCTTTGCAACCCGCGAAGAAGCCGAAGCTTACGCAAGACGCGAAGGGCTCGCCTTCACGGTTCAGACCGAACCGCCGGTGCGCACCCAGAAGAAGTCCTATTCCGACAATTTCAAGTTCGGCCGCACCGACAATTGGACCCATTGAGGTCACAGGTTCCATCGCGCGACGATCTGCCTTAAGGTCACTTTGGTCGAAATTGAATCACCGTCCTCTATCCGTCACTCCCGCGAAGGCGGGAATCCCGCTTGGCAAACGGCATGCCGTTTGGAGTTGGACCCCCGGCCCTCGCAGGGGTGACGACATGGGGGACGTGGTTCAATCTCAGCAAGTAAACACCAAACCTGACTCTACGACCCCGTAGCTCAGCTGGACTAGAGCAACGGATTTCTAATCCGTCGGTCGCACGTTCGAATCGTGCCGGGGTCGCCATCAGTCCGCAGGTCACTGTAGTTGAGCCTTGTCACTCAAACTGAATGGCGATGTCTTCGAGCGGTATGCCGGCCACAGTCGCGGTCCAGCGTTCACCGGCCTTCACCGCCGCGGCTAACGTCAGCGTCCCCGTGGAGATGATTTCACCGGCGTGCAGGCCGGGGTTCCGGCGATCCATGGCCAACAGTTCGACAAGGTGGCGAAGCGCTTGTAACGGACTCCCGAGCACCAGTGCGCCGCCACCCTGATGCACCGGCACTCCATTGCAGCTTAGCGCAACAGTGAATGCGCCGAGTTCACCCAGCCAACTGTCCTTTCGCGGAGAGACCTCATGCCGCTGGCCGACAAGCAGTGCTGCATGTAATCCGTTGGCCGCAATGGTGTCTGCGGCTCCAAAATGCCAGCCCGGATAGATCGACTGCACGATTTCAAAACCCAAGGCGATCCAGTCGATGCAATCGAGCAGTTCCAAATCCGCCATCCCGGGCTTCGGAGGGGCGCGCAGGCCAAACATGATCTCCGGTTCGATCCGGGGTTCTGAA
>JANNFZ010000321.1:0-6375 GCA_031380375.1 Hyphomicrobiales bacterium | reverse complement strand
GTTGTCATGCCTCTAATGAAGCATGAACTTTTTGGCAGTGCAACAGAACTGTTGGAATTTAACGGGTGCTGGGCTCGGATGATTTAAGCATGAAAAGCAAAACCGGCCCCACCAGCGCATGGGCGATGATCGTGAACAGGGTGATCTTGATCACGTCGCTGGCCCCGCTCAGGAATATGTCGCGGGCGAGAAAATTGGAAATCATCGCGCTGTTGAAGAGCGTGATGTAGGCGAGCGGAATGGCGAACATCGGCGGGGCCGCCAAAAGCCGCGACAGCATGACGGCGGCCAAGAATGTGATGAACGAGACCAAATGAAAAACCTGGCGAGGCGGGTCCCAACCCAGGAAACCGTCGAGGGCCTGAAAGACCGCATCAGGTGCCGATGCAAGCGTGTCCATGGGTAGAGCTCCCTCGCTCGATGCCAAATCGTTAACGTCACTGCCGCCGATCCAGATTTTCCCTTAAAATCATTACGTTTGGGTTGCGGCGACCGTTCTATTTGTGCCTAGTGCGTAATGCGCCAAGACGGTTTCGTCTTGGCGATCAGAATACCCACCAGGATATTGATCCACGATCAGCTTTTATGACTTTTGGTGGTTCCACCAAAAGTCATGCTGATCTATAGTGCAGTGCACAAAATTGTGCTTTGCTGTGTACGGAGATGCCGGAAAAACAGGCATCCGGGAGGATTGACATGGTTGGTGTAGCTGAGCGGCGCAGCCTTTGGGGTGTTGGACAAATTCCGCCACTGGGCGAAGTGCCCGCCACCATGCATGCATGGTGTATTCGCCAAGACCGCCACGGCAGCCCCGATACCGCCATGCAGGCCGAAGTGGTGCCGGTCTGGACAATCGGCGAGGATGAATGCCTCATTCTGGTGATGGCGGCAGGCGTCAATTACAATGGCGTGTGGGCAGCGCTTGGCAAACCGATTTCACCCATTGATGGCCACAAGAACCCGTTTCACATTGCAGGGTCGGACGCTTCGGGCGTGGTCTATGCGGTGGGTGCCAAGGTCAAGCGCTGGAAAGTCGGCGATGAGGTCGTTGTCCACTGCAATCAGGATGATGGTGATGACGAGGAATGCAATGGTGGCGACCCGATGTTCTCGCCGTCGCAGCGCATCTGGGGCTATGAAACACCCGATGGCTCATTCGCGCAATTTGCACGCGTGCAGGCGCGGCAATTGCTGCCAAAGCCCAAGCACCTGACCTGGGAAGCAGCGGCCTGTTACATGCTGACGCTGGCCACCGCATACCGCATGTTGTTTGGCCACAAGCCCCATGTGTTGCAGGCCGGACAAAACGTCTTGGTGTGGGGTGCGTCCGGCGGGCTTGGTTCCATGGCCATTCAATTGGCAGCGACAACCGGAGCCAACGCCATTGGCGTTGTCTCCGACGAGGACAAGCGCGAATTTGTGCTGGGTCTGGGGGCGCGCGGCGTCATCAACCGGAAGGACTTCACCTGCTGGGGTGCCATGCCTGATGTGGGAACACCTGCCTACAATGACTGGGCAAAACAGGCCCGCGAATTCGGCAAGGCCATCTGGGCGGTGACCGGCAAAGGCACCAATGTCGACATGGTGTTTGAACATCCGGGCGAGCAGACATTCCCGGTTTCCATTTTGGTCGTGAAGCGTGGCGGCATGGTGGTGATATGTGCGGGCACCACGGGTTTCAATCTCACCATGGATGCGCGGTACCTGTGGATGCACCAGAAGCGCGCGCAAGGGTCACACTTCGCCAATTTGATGCAGGCCGCCGCCGCCAACAAACTGGTCATGGCGCAGCGCATCGATCCTTGCATGTCGGACGTCCATGGTTGGCAGGACATTCCAAAGGCGCACATGAAAATGTGGAAGAACGAACACCGGCCCGGCAACATGGCGGTGTTGGTTTCAGCGCCACGGCCCGGCCTTCGCACCTACGAGGATGCGCTGGAAGCTGCGGGGTAGAATCTTTCCGTGTGGAATTGAATCACCACACTTCAACCCGTCATTCCGGCGCAAGCCGGAACCCATGCTTGCAACGGCCATATCATTTGAAAGCCTGGGCCCCGGCTTATGCCGGGGTGACGATGAGCGGTGTGCGATGCATCATTCGCAACCAACAACGCTGTTGGCTACTTCTGCTGGCGCTTGCGCACGATATCGATGACGCGGTTCACCTCGCCGCCGAAGATCAGTACGAGGGCCGAGAGATAGATGAAGAACATCGCGGCAAACAGGCCCGACAGCGAGGCATAGGTCGAGGCAAAGGTGTTGAAACGCAGCAACCAATAAGAAAAGCCGATCGACAAAGCGCCCCAGATGATGACTGTCAAAAGGACGCCCGGCATGATGGTGCGGAGCGGCATGCGGCGGGCGGGAAGGAACAGGTGCGCCATGGTGACCGCAAAAAGCAGCAGTCCCACGGCGATGATGAGGCGGAGTTGTTCCAAAAGCGTGAAACTTCCGGCAATGGCAATGCCGTGGGCTGCCGCGAATCTCAAAGCCAGCGGCAGGAAAACGATGAAAAAAGAAAAGCCGACGAAAAAAATGGCGGCACCGATGACCACAAGAATTTCAAGGCCATAGACCCTCGACGCTGAGCGCGTGTCCTTCAGGTCATAGGCGCGGTTGAGGCCGACGCGGACTGAGTCAACGCCGGCCATGGCGCTCCAGATGGTGAGCAGGGCGGCGATGCTCAAGAGGTCGGTGCGAGGCACTGTGAGGATCGAGGTGATTTCGCCGGCCAGCGGCCGCACCAGCGCTTCGGGGGCCACTTGCAACAGGAATTCCACAGCCGTTGCCGCTTGTTCTTCCGAGCCAAAAAAACCGGCGATGGCGGTAAGGAAGATGAGAAACGGAAAGATTGAAAACACCGTGCGGAAGGCGATGTTGCCGGCCAGCGGAATGGCCTCGTCGGCAAAAAGCCGCTTCAGGCTTTCCCGCAACAGCGGCAGGGCCGCGAGCGATTTCGGGACGTCGTCGGCTTTGTTCATTGGCAACAGATAGACCGCGCACCAGCCATGCGCCAAGCGCCATCTCCCATGCGACGGAGACCATGACGCAGAATGGCAGCGGGACAGGAAACAGGGCATAAATCAGTCATGTGGTCACGCCTTATCATAACCTTGGCACCTGGTCTCTTTGTCGTCATGTGGGCGACGGGCTTTGTGGTTGCAAGGCTTTCGGCGCCGCATGTCGATCCGGTCACGTTCCTCGCCATCCGCTTTCCCATCGCGGGGTTATTGTTTGCAGGAATAGCATTTGCCCTGCGGGCACCGTGGCCCTCATGGCAGGCGGGGATGCACGGTGCTGTTGCCGGTGCCCTCATGCACACGGTCTATCTTGCACCGATCTACTGGGCTGTGGCCCATGGCATGCCGGCGGGTGTTGCGGCACTTATCGTTGGACTTCAACCCTTGCTCACGGTGTTCTTTGCTGCGGGGCTGTTGGGTGAACGGGTTGGCCTTCGCCATTGTACCGGCTTGGCTGTCGGGCTTTGCGGCATGGCGCTGGTGCTCTCGCCGAAACTGGTAATCGGCGTGCTTGACGGTTTGACGCTGGTGACGGTGCTTGCGACACTTGTCGGCACCATCGGCATTGCGCTGGGCACGGTCTACCAGAAGCGTTTTGCCACGGGGCTTCATCTTGCCAGCGGCGGGGCCTGGCAATATCTGGGAGCCAGCGTCGTTGCGGTTGGTCTGGCGCTGGCTTTCGAGGACCTGCGTTTCGACGGCAGTTTCAATGCCTGGCTGGCCTTGTTCTGGTCAGTGGTTGTTTTGTCGCTGGGGGCCATTACGCTGCTGATGATGCTGATCCGCGAAGGGGCGGTGGGCAAAGTCTCAAGCCTGATCTTTCTTGTGCCGGGCGTTGCCGCACTGATGACCTATATGCTCTATGACGAGACGCTGACGCTCACGCAGATCATCGGCATGGTGGTTTGTGCGGCTGCCGTGCTCATCGTGAAACAGCAAAGCGTCATGCAGACGGACCGGACCTGATCGCGTCCAGGGTATGGCGTGCCCGGTCACGGTGGGCCGGGGTAATGTGATTTCGCACAAGTGTCACAGCGGTGACAAGCACCGCGAAGTCATCGGTGAAACCAAGGCCGAGAATGAAATCCGGGATGACGTCAAAAGGCAGGATGAAATATGCAAGTGCGCCAAACAGCGTCGCCCTGGCTTTCAAGGGTGTTGCGGCATCAGTGGCGCAATAGTAGGCGGCAAGCGCTGTATCAGCGAAAGGAATATGGGCGGCGGCCCGCGCCAGTTTTGGCCAGAAGCCGCTTTTTACCAGGTGCTCGTCGGATTGTGTGGCCATTGCTGTACCCTCGCTGAAACGCGCTTTGATATGGCAATGGCGGGCAGCGGATTCAAGCGCCGCGTTGACTGAGCCAAAGGGCGGCCATCAGCACGATGATGGCAATGAATTGCAGCATGACCCGCCAGCGCATGAAGGTCTGCGAGCGGTTGGCCGAGCCGCCGCGCATCATGTTGAAAAGACCAAGGCCAAGGACCACCGCTACGGCGGCCACGGCTATGTAGCTGAGGGAATTGGCAAGGAACATGATTGCAAGATAGCGCGGATTGGGTGCCTCAGGCAAAGCGGGATTTGCCGCAGGAGGAGATTCCCTTCCCTATTGTGGCGGTTCTAGCTATCGCGGATTTGCGCCACACTTCATTCCTCGCGGGGCAATTGAGGCACCTCTAAAGGTGACCTTGAGGATCAGCGCATTTTTGATTCAGCGCGGACCGGTTTGAATTGTGGTGCAGGCTTGCCCCCCGAGACGAACTTCATTTGTTTGTCTCCAGCGCATGATTGCGCAGGGTGACAATAGGTTCCAATCCGGGGCCATTTAATGAAAGGCGAGCATCACCGCTGACAACAATCATAAGTTGCGACGCGTTCTATTTTAGATACTTTAGAGTGACGTGACAATAATTCATTGAAGACGTGACTACAACATACTATATCTGGGACAGAAAGGTCTGTTGATTGAACCGACCTCATGGAAAAGGAGCAGAGTTATGGAACACCCGGAGAATGCAGTAGTCGTTTTCACGGCTCGCAGCCCAAACCGCATTATCCGCGAAGGCGGGTCGCAGGCGTGGGTATTGAACGCAGCTCGTGCAAAGCAATGTACCTACCTAATATGCACGCAGAATAGGAACCATCCCGACCACGAGTTTTCCGATGCGACGGAAGCCCATGGTTCCGCTTTTATGATTGGGAAAATTTCCGCCATGCGCAAGCCGGATGAAGATCGTGATCAAGACCGGTACATGATTGCCATCAGTGAATACGCGAGGATCGATATTCCCGGCGCATGGAAGCATTGGCGCAATCCTGTGCGTTACATGTCACTTGACGAACTGGGAGTTGATCTTGGCGGCGTCACCTTTCAGCCCATGCCTTCATCGGAACAACCACCGCCTGCCTCCGCAAACTATGCTGAAATGCCGACGTCTCTGTTGACCATCGCCGAGGCTAAGCGGCAGTTGGCAGACGCGTTCGGCGTGAAGCCGGACGCGGTCGAAATTACCATTCGTGGGTGATGGGTTATTTATTCAATAAGGACGGCGGGGACGGCGACCCACACCCTTTATCTCTCCCCGCACAGCGGGTAGGGGTGAGACACATTGGCTAATCGCTGAAGCGGGTCACCAGGCGGTCGATCAGGGTTTGTGGCAGAAAACGCCGGGCCAATGCCGCCACATGGGTTGGCAAGGTCACATAGTAATGGCTGCGCGGGGTCTTATGCTCAAGCGCCAGAATGAGCTTGTCGAGGACGGCTGTTGCGGGGAGCTTGAAGCGGCTCGCACCACCACGGGCGAGGCGTTGCAGTTGCCTTTTGTATTCGACCGCATAGTGCGTGTTAGTCTGGTCGACATTGCGTTCAAAGGCGGCGCGGGCGTTCTTTACAAATTCACTTTCGATGGGGCCCGGATTGATGGTGACGACGCGGATCTGGGTGTTGGAAAGTTCAAGACGGAGCGTGTTGGTCAGGCCCTCAAGGGCAAACTTCGAGGCGTTATAGGGCCCGCGCCATTTGAAGGCGACGAGACCCAGGACCGACGAACACTGGACGATGCGGCCTTCGCCGTTTTTTCGCAGCATGGGCAGGCACAGGGTTGTGAGTTCATGCCAGCCGAAAAAATTTGCGGCGAATTGTGCTTCCATAACCTCGCGGGTGATGTCTTCGACGGCACCGGGCTGGCCATAGGCACCATTGTTGAACAGCGCAAAGAGCCTGCCGTCGGTTCGTCTTGAGACCTCGGCAGCGCAAGCCTGCACGGATTTCGTGTCACTGTAGTCAAGCAGGAGTGCTTCAAGGCCTTCGCTTTCCAGCCTCTGAACATCTTCCGGTTTTCGCGCCGTTGCGAACAC
>JANNFZ010000309.1:0-5225 GCA_031380375.1 Hyphomicrobiales bacterium | reverse complement strand
GCCCGACAATGGCGATGACTTCGCCGGGCTTTGCCTCAAACGATATGTCGCGGAGCACCCGCGCCTCAGGCCGGGCGGGATATTGAAAGCCCACGGCATCAAACACCACGTGGCCCCGATCCGGGTGGGCGAGCGGCTTCGGATGGGAAGGCGACGTGATGCCCGGCACTTCATCGAGCAATTCGGAAATGCGTTCCGATGCGCCCGCCGCCAATTGCAAATCACCCCAGACTTCCGAAAGTTGGCTGAGCGAGCTTGATGCAAAGACTGCGTAGAGCAGGAACTGACTGAGGGTGCCGCCGGTGATGCGCTGTCCCATGACTTCCTGGGCACCATACCAAAGCAGGCCGACGATCGAACCCGTCGCCAGCAGGATGACAAAGAAGGTGAGAACCGCACGGGCCAATGTGCGGCTGGCGGCAGCACCGAAGGCATCGCTTGTCGCCTTGGCAAATGTTGCAATCGTGTATTCTTCCTGGACATTGGACTGGACGGTGGCAATGGCACCGAGCCGCTCCTGGGCAAGCGCCGCACTCTCCGCCAAAGTATCCTGGGCTTTTCGTGAAAGGGAACGCACCTTCCGGCCATAGATCACCAAGGGCAGGACAATGCCCGGTATGGCAAGGGCTGCAAGGCCTGCGAGCTTGGGGCTTGTGTAGATCATCATCACCACGGCACCGAGCAGCATCACGAAATTGCGCAGTGCTATGGAAGCAGTCGAAGAAAACGCGGACTTGATCTGCGTTGTGTCGGCGGTCAGACGCGAGATCACCTCGCCGGTGCGCTGTTCCTCGTAGAATGACGGCGTCAGATGCGTGAGATGGCGGAACAAGTGGTCACGCACATCAGCCACCACGCGCTCGCCGATCCACATGACATAATAGGAGCGAAAAGCCGAGCCCAGCGCCAAAATTGCAACCACTGCCAACATCATGCCAAAATACTGGTTGACCAATGTGGTGTCGGATGCCGTGAAACCATGGTCGAGGACCCGCCTCACGGCCAAAGGAACAACAAGCGTGGCCGCTGACGCAACGAGCAACGAGATGAGTGCCATCACCACCTTGCCGCGATAGCGCAAGAGAAACGGCAGCAATCGCGCTATCGGACGCAAGTCATTGGACTTAGGCCTTCTTTTAGCCTCGCGAAGGGAAAAATGTGACATCAAACCTGGACTTTCCGGTGAGCACTTGCGAGAGCCCCCTGCCTCCTATATAGGACCGCGCAATCACAAGTCATCCAGCGGCGTCAGACCAAGATGCCGCGCTTTTTTGAAGAGTTCACGTCCATGAAGTCCGGCATCCATCCTGAATATCACACCATCAATATTGTCATGACCGACGGCACCAAATTCATGACCCGTTCGACCTATGGCAAGGCTGGCGACACCATGAACCTCGATATTGATCCGAAGTCCCATCCGGCATGGACCGGTGGCCAGCAGGGCCTCGTGGATCGTGGCGGCCGCGTGTCGCGCTTCAATCAGAAGTTCGCGTTCCTCAAGAAATAATTTTCAGCGCAAGCTGACGGAAAGCCCGGCTGCTAGCCGGGCTTTTTCGTTTTGGGCCTGTCGACCAGCAGGAACAGGCCAAAGGTCAGCGCCAAAAGCGCCGCTGCCGTGAAGAAGGCAATATTGGGTGAAACCACGGGTGCGCCTGGCGACATAAAGTATCCAAAGATCTGTGAAAAGAACACGGTGCCGAGCAGCATGGTCAGATTCATGATCGAGGAAATGCCGCCCTGCAATTCGCCTTGCGCGTCTTGCGGCACATCTTTCGACATGATGGCCATGAGCATGGGATGGACAAAACCTTCCGGTCCATGGATCAAAAGAAACACGACAACGACGGCAAGTCCCGGTGCGAAGCCGTAGCCGATCGCCGCGATGGTTGCCGACGCAAGGCCAATCATTGCCACATTGTGTTCGCCAAAGCGTTTGACGGCGGGGCCCGTGAGCACGCCCTGGAACAGCGCCGTGATAATGCCGAATACGGCAAGTGACACGCCAACAATGGATTCCGTCCAGCCGAATTTTGCAATGCCCCAGAAGGCCCAGATGGCGGGATAGACCGACGAGGCGAAGAAAAAGACAGCCACCACGCCGCACAGTGGCAACACGCCCCGGTATTGCCGGAAGACTTTCAACGTGCCGAAAGGATTGGCCCGTCTCCAGTCAAAGGCCCGGCGCTTGTCTTGGCCAAGCGTTTCCGGAAGCACAAAAAACCCATAGACAAGATTGAGACCTGATATGGCTGCTGCCGCATAGAACGGCACACGGGGTCCGTATTCGCCGAGAATGCCGCCAATGGCCGGACCGATGACAAAGCCCAAGCCAAATGCGGCACCCATCAGGCCAAAGGCCTTGGCGCGTTCTTCCGGTGCCGTCACGTCGGCAATATAGGCATTGGCTATGACATAGGACGCGCCACACAATCCGGCGAAGGCCCGGCCCACAAACAACCAGAAGAGATTGGGGGCCAGTGACATGATCACATAGTCGATCAACAATCCGAACACCGCGAGCAGCAGCAGGGGCCTTCGCCCAAAGGCGTCGGAGAGATTGCCCATGGTCGGGCCAAAGAGAAACTGCGTGGCCGAAAAAGCAAAGAACATCCAGCCGCCGATGAGTGCTGCCTTGGCGATGGTGATATGCCCCACATCCTCGATCAGCGCCGGCAGCACCGGCATGATCAAACCAAAGCCCACCATGTCGAGAAAGACGGTGATGAAGACAAATGTGATGGCGTGTTTTCTGGATGGTGATGCGGTCATGCGGGGCTTCAAGCCGAAATCATTGCGCCGCGCAACTGACAGCGGCTGTCAGCAGGGCAACAAGCTATTTCTTTTTTGCCAGCACGACATGTGTCGCAAGCGCTGTTGGCACATGTTCCGTCACTTCAAATCCGAGTTTTGCGAGATCAATGCCGGAGAGCAGGTGTTCGCCCTCACCCAGAATGGCGGGAGAGACGGCAAGATGCATTTCGTCCACCAGCCCGGCCTGGAGATATTGCCGAACGGTGGCCACGCCGCCGCCCAGCCGCACATCCTTGTCCTTTGCCGCAACGCGCGCCAACTGCAGGGCCTCGTGAATGCCGCCCGTGACAAAATGAAATGTCGTGTCCCCGGCCATGGCAATCGGAGGGCGGGGATGGTGGGTCAATACGAATACCGGCACGTGATAGGGCGGGTTGTCGCCCCACCAGCCTTTCCAGTCGTCATTGGGCCAGACACCGCGCACCGGCCCAAACATGTTGCGGCCCAGAATCCACGCGCCGAGGTTCTCGAAGCCGCGTTTGGCGAAGTCATCATCAACGCCGGTGGCACCTTCGCCATCACCATGCGTGGTTTGGAAGGTCCGTGTCGGAAACACCCAACTGTGTATTGCCATGCCGCCCACGCCCATGGGATTCTGCATGTCCTGGTTCGGACCTGCACCATAGCCCTCAAGTGAAATGGAAAAACAACAGACGCGCAATTTTGATGTGGTCATGGAGAAAGGCTAGCACGATGCGCTCCCCCGGAAAAGCCGTGCAGACCCTCGCAAAAGGCATTTCCGAATGCTCCAGGATAACGTAGGGCGTAGGCCCACCGTCCAAACCATCCCGGAAATCCATGCCAAACCCAGCTGCTGCCCGTCTGGCCATTCTCGCCCTCTTCACACTGCACGGCATCATGGTCGGCGGATGGGTCACGCATATTCCGCTGGCCAAGGAACGACTCGGCGTGGGGCCTGGCATATTCGGATTTGCACTTTTGGCATTTGCGCTGGGTGCTGTCATCGCCATGCCGTTTGCCGGTGCTTTCATCAACCGTTATGGCAGCGCCCGCGTCACTTGGATCGCTGGCCTCGGCCTTGCAGCTTTCCTGTTTGGGCCAGCGCTTGCCCCCACATTGCCACTCTTCATGCTGGGTGGCATGGCACTTGGCGCTTCGATTGGCAGCATGGATGTCGCCATGAACGCCCATGGCCTGGCCGTCGAGAAGGCGCTGAAGAAACCCGTCATGTCGGGTTATCACGGCGGCTTCAGCGTGGGTGCGGCGGTTGGCACATTGCTGGGTGCGTCGTGGCTCAAGATTGTCGGACCCCATTGGCAGCTCTTGAGCATCAGCGCGCTCTGTGCGCTTGGCGTGGTGATCAGCAGCCGCTATCTGTTGCCTGCTTCCGTGGACAAGGGCCTCTCGGGCACGCATTTCGCCTTTCCCACAAGGGCCACCATCGGGCTTGGGTTGCTGTGTTTTCTCGCCTTGATGATCGAGGGATCGGTTGCCGACTGGGCAGCCATTATGATGCGCGAACGCTTTGTCATGGATGCCGCCACGGCAGCTTACGCCTTTGGCTTCTACCAGATCGGCATGGCAGTCGCGCGCTTCACGGGCGATTGGCTGCGGCTCAAATTCGGTGCCGTGCCCATGGTTGCGTTCAGTGCCGTGATGACGGCGGTCGGCACCGGTGCGGCACTGATTGCGCCCAATGAACTGGTGGCCTTTGCCGGATTTGTCGTGGGCGGCCTTGGCATCGGCAATGTCGCACCGGTGCTGTTTGCAGGCGGCGGCAGGCTCGAGCCCGATGCACCGGGCCGCGGCATCGCCGCCGTCACAGCACTTGGCTATTCCGGCTTTCTCGTAGGCCCACCGCTCATCGGCATTGTGGCCGAGTTTACAGGCTTGCCGGGTGCCCTCTGGATCACTGTCGCTGCGGCATTGATCATCGCCGCTTTTGCCCGCATGGTGCAATCGGCAGACACCTATTGAGGGGCATCATGTCTCACATCGCGGGAAAACGAATTTTCATCACAGGTGCAGGGCGCGGCCTTGGCGCTGCCCTTGCAGTTGTGTTTTCGGATCTGGGTGCCAAAGTCGTGATGACGGCGCGCAGTGTCGAGCCGCTCTCGGCACTCGCGCAATCGATCAAGGCGCGCACGGGTGAAGCACCCGAATATCATGCCATGGATCTTGCAGATATTTCCCAGACCACGCTTTTTGCCAAAAAGTGGCGCGACGAAAAACAACCGCTCGACATTCTCATCAACAATGCCGCGACATGGCTTTCCGGCCCCATGGACAGCCACGATGCCTATGCCATCTCGCAGACCATCACCGCCAATGTCACAGGCACATTGTTGCTGACGCGCGGAATGTTGCCGTTGCTCAAGGCATCACCTGCTGCTGATATCGTCAACATGGTCTCGGTCAGCGGCATGAGCAATGTGCCCTTGCAAGGTGCT
>JANNFZ010000305.1:0-3793 GCA_031380375.1 Hyphomicrobiales bacterium | reverse complement strand
AACCTCCCATCAGCAGGATTCCTCAAACCGCGAACAACCTATTGAGAGTCCACAGCTAGGCACGGCGTGCGTGCGCTGCCTCTATTGCGGGGCCCGCTGCCGAAATTTCTTCGGCGGGCAGGGGACGGGAGACAATGTATCCCTGTATCTGATCGGCCTTGAATTGCCTGAGCAAATTGAACTCGGCGTATGTCTCGGCGCCTTCAACAATCACTTCCATCCCCAAGCCATGGGCCATGGCAATGATCGAGCGCAGCAGTTCGGCCTGTTTCGGCGATTCGTGAATCCTGCTGACAAAGGACCGGTCAATCTTGACCTTGTCAAAAGGCAGTTCCGACAAATAGGCAAGTGATGAATAGCCGGTGCCGAAATCGTCGAGCGCCAGAGTGACGCCGATGGCGCGCAGCTCTGTGAGGGCAGAGCGAATGGGTGCGAGCACCCGTCCAAGAAACACGCTCTCGGTGATTTCCAGACAGAGCAGCCCGGCGGGAAGGCCGGATGACGAAATAGCGTCCCTGACCTTGCGAACAAAGCCTGATTGCAGCATCTGGGCGGCGGAAACGTTGACTGAAACAGTTCGCGGCGGCTGGCCTTCGGTGACCCATTTCCGGGCCTGCCGGCAAGCCTGCATCATGACCCATTCGCCAATTGCGGCAATGGAACCGGTGCGCTCGGCGATTGGGATGAAGACCGCAGGAGGAATACTGCCATGAACAGGATGGTGCCAGCGCACGAGGGCCTCGTAGCCGGCGATCGCTCCCGTGGCAGCAACCATCTGCGGCTGGTAGTGAACCGAAAATTCATTGCCGGCAATGGCATGCCGAAGAGCCTGGGCGAGTTCAGCCTCACGCTTGGCATTCTCGATCATCGGCCGTGTGAAATAGCAGGTCCGCCCCGTTCCTGCGGACATCGCCTCATTCACCGCAAGGCCCATGAAGCGCAGGGCTTCGCCGACATCGCGGGTGTCTTGCGGCAACAGCGTGACCCCCACGGCAAGCGACAGATGGAGTTCGCTTCCGTCGATCGCGGAGGGCTGGAACAAGGCGGCATGAACGCCCGCAATCGTGGCTTCGGCGCGGCCCCTGTCGTTGACCAAAAGCGCAAAGCCATTGTTGCTGGTCCGGGCGAGAAAATCAGCGGGTGCAAGTTCATTGCGAAGCACATTGACAATGCCGAGAAGGATTGCATCACCGGTCTTTTGTCCGAAGGCGTGGCTCAACGCCCGAAATCCGTCGACGCTGAACTGGATGCATGCAATATCCCGGCTGCCCCCCGCGCCAAGCATCCGGATGCGCTCGGTCAATTCAACCTGCAGGCTGGCCAAATTCGGAAGACCTGTCAGCGGGTCGTTGTAAGCCAGGGTGCGCAATGACTGGTCGCGCGCGTCGATGTCGGAAACCAGACTGTTGAAACCCTCCATCAGCAAGCCGGTCTCCCGCGAGCCTTGTGGCTCAAGGGTCATCTTGTAATTCTTGGTGTCGCGGACTTGCCGCATGAATGCGGTGAGTGAATGGATGGGACTGGCAATGCGCCTTTGCAGGGGTATTGAAGACATCACGCCCACCGCAGCGGCAGCCAATGACGCCAGTACCACGGCTGTCATGGTCCGCAAAAATGTTGAACGCAGATCGGATATGTCCGCCACGAGCACCAGCTTGCCCGCCACACTCCCGCCCTTGATGATATTCACCGCGATCGGCATGGTGCCGTGCGTCAACAACCCCCAAAATGATGTTTCCGCCGAAACGACGTCTGATTCCAGTATGGCTCGCTGGCCCAGGGTTGAAAGCATCCGGCCGTCGCTGTTGTAGACAGTGCCGGAAACAACACCCGGAACGCGGGCAATTGCCCGCAATGCTGTCTGGATGGCCGGAATTTCACCCTTCTCGATATGATCGGCCACCGCTGCCGCAAAGACATAGGCCGTGCCTTCGACGCTTGAGCGCTTCAACAGCACGCTGTCGACGAGTTGATAGGTCGAGAGAATGCCTGCAACCGCCAGGACAGCCACGGTGACAGCCGACGCCACAAGCGTTGCAATCTGCCCTCCGATACCCGGTCTTCCCACGCGCTTTTTCACGTCCGGCCTCCAATCGTGAAGAGCAATACGCTGCAATGATTATCGTGGCGTGAAGCCGCCCCACGCGGCTGCATTGACGAAGAATTTACCAGGGAGTTTCAGCAAATCTTTTTGTCTGTGGCCTAGTCAGCTTGGTCTTTAAGGAGCTCATGCAGCGCAATGGCCATGGCAATGGCGTTTGGTTCGCGAATTGTCGCGGGACTGGCAGCAGTCAGGAAACTGCGGGCGGACCTGCGCGGCAGCATTGCCGTCATGACGGCTATCGGCACCCCTGTTGTCATTGCAGCACTGGGAATTGCGGTTGACTATATCTCTTACAGCAGCAGGCTGACGGAGCTGCAGATCGCCGCCGACGCCGCAGCGATTGCCGGTGCCAAGGAACTCTCCGTCGCCAATTTCTCGCGCAGCTCGATCGCCACAGCGGCCAAGTCCTTCGCTGAACAAGCGGTGGTCCATGATGACACCACAATCACAACAGACGTGCAAGTTGACGAGACAAAATCCGAAGTCACGGTTGAACTCAGCGATGCCTGGACACCTTTCTTCGGCCACTTCTTCGGTCTTGAAATCACGCCGGTCGTGGTTCGCGCCAAGGCAACACTGGAAGGCAGCCAGAACATATGTGTCCTGGCCCTCGATCCATCCGGCAACAAGGCCTTGCATCTCGACAAGAAAGCCAGACTTGTTGCCAATGGGTGCGGAGCCTATTCGAATTCAACCCATGTCGACAGTATCCGCCTCGATGCGGATTCGGAACTTGCTGCATCACTGGTTTGCTCGGCTGGTGGCGTGAAGGCGAGAACCACTGCCGTGCAACCTGATCCCCTGACAGATTGTCCCACTGTTGATGACCCGCTGGCGGGCCGTGCGGAGCCCAAAGTCGGGAAGTGCGACTTTACCGGGCTTGAAATCAAGACGGGCAGCCAGGTTCTGGCACCTGCCGTCTATTGCGGCGGACTGCGTATTTCCGGGGATGCCGTCGTCACGCTCAAGGAAGGTGACTACATCATCAAGGACGGCGAATTCCGGATCGAGAACAAGGCGAGTGTCACCAGCAGTTATGCATCATTCTACCTGACGGGTAAAAACGCTGTCCTGAAATTCGAAGACCAGACGACAATTTCATTCACAGGCGCAAGATCGGGCCCCATGGCGGGCCTGCTGTTCTTCGAGGACAGAACAGCGCCGAACAACAGGACCCACCGCATCAGGAGTGACGGCACCAGCAACCTCACGGGTACAATCTATTTGTCTCGCGGGCTGTTGCTGATCGATCCCAATTCCTCGGTTGCGCAGGATTCGGCCTATACCGCCATCATCGTCAACCGCCTGGAACTCGATGAAGGGCCAAAGCTCGTCATCAACTCGAATTATGGTGCCACAGACGTGCCGGTTCCCGAGGGCATCAGGGTGTCGGGCAGCGTTATGCTTTCGCAATAGGCCCTTTTTAGAACATCTTCTGGTCGCCGAAAGCTTGGGGTGGCGTGGGGGCGGAGGAGCCCTTCAAGGGTGTCGCCTCAAATTCCCGGTGGATGGCGGCGACCCAGGCCTTGGCGCGATCGGTCAATTTGCGGTCATCGGTCTGGAAGCGGCCGCGTGATACCAATATGCCCATGTCAGCACCATGATAGCGGTAGTCACCGCCCGTATAGACACGGAGATAAAACGCTTCTTCTTCGCCAGAGACCAAGAACCAGTCGATGGATTTGCGCG
>JANNFZ010000249.1:0-12278 GCA_031380375.1 Hyphomicrobiales bacterium | reverse complement strand
CGGTCCCACGGTCGTGGCGGGGTCCACGTGTGTGGTCACCTCAGACGCCGGCACAGGCTGATTCACCACCTGATCGGCCGTGTGAGTCGTCGTTCCCACTCCCGCCACAGCGGTATGCGATTCCATCGACAAGGGATCATTGAAGCCCAAGCGATTGTTCAACCTCTAACTCCAGTGGAGATGCACGACATGACGATTACGCCTGAGCGCAAGAGCGCGCTCATCAAGGAAAATGCCACAACCAAGGCTGACACGGGTTCGCCGGAGGTTCAGGTCGCCATCCTGACCGAGCGCATCAACGCGCTCACCGACCACTTCAAGGCCCACAAGAAGGACAACCACTCGCGCCGCGGCCTCTTAAAAATGGTCAGCAACCGGCGCAGCCTTCTCGACTATCTCAAGCGCAAGGACGAGAGCCGCTACCAGGCGCTCATCAAGAAGCTCGATATCCGCAGGTAACAAAGACCATACCCTCCCCTCGGGGAGGGATACAGGATGGGGCAGCCCGCGTGTTCAGCGGCCGAACCACTCCTGCCCCTCCCTGTCGGGAGGGGTGAGTGAACACATGAGCGGGCGGACACCGAACAGCCGCCTCGCGTCCCCGTCTCAGATGAAAGCAATAGGGTTTTCGTCTTTGTCCAAAGGGGATGCCGTCCAGAGATCGGTGAGCACAGTGGCGGCGAAGGACAAAAGGAAAAGACGAATGTTCAATATTGACGTTGAAGAACTTGACTGGGCTGGCAAATCCCTGCGCATGGAAACGGGCCGCATCGCCCGCCAGGCTGATGGAGCGGTGTTCCTGACCATTGGCGAAACCACGGTCCTTGCCACGGCCGTTGCAGCCCGCACAGAAAAACCGGGAATTGATTTCTTCCCGCTCACGGTCAACTATCAGGAAAAGACCTATGCGGCCGGCAAAATTCCCGGCGGCTATTTCAAGCGCGAAGCACGGCCTTCGGAACGCGAAACGCTGATTTCGCGCCTCATCGACCGTCCCATCCGCCCGTTGTTCCCCGATGGCTATCGCCTTGAAACCCAGGTCATTGCCACGGTTGTGTCCTATGACCTCGAAAACGACACGGACATTGCGGCCCTCGTTGCTACCTCTGCCGCCCTCACACTTTCCGGCATTCCCTTCATGGGTCCGGTTGGTGCGGCGCGCGTCGGCATGATTGATGGTGAGTTCGTTTTGAACCCAACCGTCGAACAGCAAAAACTTTCGACCCTCGATCTCGTGGTCGCCGGCACACAAGACGCCGTGCTGATGGTCGAGTCCGAAGCCAAGGAACTTTCGGAAGAGACAATGCTCGACGCCGTAATGTTCGGCCATCGTGGCTTCCAGCCGGTGATCGAAGCAATCATCCGCTTGGCCGAGCGTTCATCGCGCGAGCCCCGCGACTTCAAGCCCAAGGACCATTCGGCCCTCTATGCGGCTGTGAAGAAGCAGGCCGAGGCTGATCTGCGCAAGGCCTATGCGATGCCCAAGAAGGAAGCCCGCCAGGATGCGGTGGCAAAAGCCAAGGATGCGGCAAAGGCAGTGCTTCTCAAAAAGGACGATGCCAACGCGCCTTCGGAACAGGCTTTCGGCGAAAACTTCAAGCACCTCGAAGCCGACATTGTCCGCAACAGCATTCTCGACACGGGGCTTCGCATTGACGGCCGTGACACCAAGACGGTGCGCAACATCGTCGCCGAAGCCTCAGTGCTGCCGCGCACCCACGGTTCTGCATTGTTCACCCGCGGCGAAACGCAGGCGCTTGTGGTCACCACACTCGGCACCGGCGAAGACGAGCAATATATCGACACGCTCGACGGCCTGACCAAGGGCAAGTTCCTGCTGCATTACAACTTCCCTCCCTATTCGGTTGGTGAAGTCGGTCGCATGGGTGCCACGGGCCGCCGTGAAATCGGCCATGGCAAGCTTGCCTGGCGGGCCATTCATCCGCTGCTGCCGTCGGCCGAGGAATTCCCCTACACGGTGCGCGTCGTCTCGGAGATCACCGAGTCAAACGGTTCATCGTCCATGGCCACGGTTTGCGGCACATCGCTTGCCCTCATGGATGCGGGCGTGCCGATGAAGGCGTCTTGTGCCGGCATCGCCATGGGCCTCATCAAGGAAGGCGAGCGCTTTGCAGTGCTCTCCGATATCCTCGGCGACGAAGACCACTTGGGTGACATGGACTTCAAGGTCGCAGGCACCGCCAATGGCGTGACGGCTTTGCAGATGGACATCAAGATCACCGGCATCACCGAAGAGATCATGCGTGTGGCACTGTTCCAGGCCAAGGAAGGCCGCCTGCACATCCTTGAAAAGATGGCACAAGCGCTGGAAAAGGCGCGTCCCGGTCTTGGCGAACATGCACCCCGCATCGAGCAGATCAAGATCCCAACCGACAAGATCCGTGAAGTCATCGGAACGGGGGGCAAGGTGATCCGCGAAATTGTCGAGAAGACGGGTGCCAAGATTGACATCCAGGACGACGGCACCATCAAGGTGGCATCGTCTTCGGGTGCGGCGATCACCGCCGCCCTGAAGTGGATCAAGTCCATCGTGTCGGAGCCGGAAGCCGGCGAGATTTACGAAGGCAAGGTCGTGAAGATCATGGAATTCGGCGCCTTCGTCAATTTCTTCGGGGCCCGTGATGGTCTTGTGCACGTGTCGGAGCTTGCTTCGCACCGCGTGCAGAAGGTTGGCGATGTGGTCAAGGAAGGCGACATGGTCAAGGTCAAGTTCCTCGGCATGGACAATCGCGGCAAGGTGCGCCTGTCGATGAAGGTCGTGGACCAGGCCACGGGCGAAGACCTGTCGAAGGGCCAGGGCGCTGAACTCGCCGAAGGTTCGGACGAAAAATCAGGGGATTGAGTTCGTAACTCACTGTTGAAAATTCAAAGCGCGGGCTGGAAACAGCCCGCGTTTCTTTTTGTAATTTTTTTTTGCAGTTTTGGCCTCAAACTGTTGTGCGGCTCTTTGCAGCAACCGTGTAAATTACCGGACAATCGGCACTCAGTTGATCCTCTGGGACTTTAACAAGTGCCAAGTTTCTTGGGCCACAAATCATAAAATCGGAAGACCAAAGGAGCAATTCTTCCAGTAGCGTCATCATATTATTACAGAAGATATCAAGGTCAGTGACAAGATCGACATATTCGGGAAGCGCCCCCAATTTCCTTTTTTCTAAGTTGTATCTCCATGCGGGAAGTGAAAACTTATTGCCCGCTCTAAATGAAATGTTTTGAAATTCAACGGACAGCCCAGGTTCATTGTGCCTCAACGCGTTGCTGCATTCAGATAAAATTCGAATCCATGCTTTATCATCAGCAAGCATTTTCGTGAGCGGATGTGAATCCCCAAATTTACCCGCAATCCAATCCAAATGCTTGTTAAAATGGGCGCAGTTATTCGTGTTGAATGGCATCTCGAAAAAGTCATGCAGAAAGCCAAAAGTCTCAATCAGCATTAGTTTGCTGCTGTAGAAGAAACTTGACGCATAGTGATTGAGGTCGGGAATTTTTGGCAGCGGTGGGATAGTCGGACGGTTCTTGTTTTCCTCTATCACTTTGTCACATTCGGGCATTAATTTCATCGACTGATCATATACATAAAAACTCGCGGATTCACAGTCGAGCAGATGGCGTGTGCAAGCCCAAAGGCGCTTACGAAGTTGTTCCCTTTTTTGGGTGATTTCCATGAAGGTGAAAATGTCATTGAACTGTATGATTATACGCGCAACAAATGGCCGCTGCGTGCCTATCGAATACAATTTTTCATAGGAGTGACGGGTATCTGCGTGTGCGCTATTGGGGTCAACGCTACTGGCGGGCAAAGCTTTGAAGATCGCAGTTGTAGTAAAAATCAGCAGCTGGTCGTGAATTGTCAGGAGTCTAACAACTTTCTGCTCCCCTGATGGATCTTCGGGATCGACAATGTTTAAGGAGAAAGATGAGTCTCGGTTGAATGTCATCATGAGTGCGGCGTGATTGCGATGATGGTGATCACATCCTTGCCGGGACCATAGTGCCAGAAGATGCGATAGGCACCGGGGGTGTTGTTTTCGGCATAGGCCTCGAAAACGTCTTCGCCGTTTGGGCCGCGTTTGGAAGAATATTTGTGCGTGTTAAGTCCTGGGTGTCGGGGATTGTTTTGGAGTTTCCCGAGCGCCGCCAAAACGGCCTTTCGGTGTTTCAACATTGCCGGGTTCAAGTGGAGTTCGCCTTTGTGCCTTTCGGCTGCATCAGTGAACATGAGTCGGCATGGCATGGAGATCAGTCATCATCGTTTGCATATTTGCTGAAGTCCCCTGCGTAGCTCACTCTGCCCGCTGCTGAATCGCGCAATCCCTCTTCTACCATCGCCATGGCTTCCGGGTTCTTGTAAAGCCAGCGCTCTCGCAATGGAATTTCGGCAAATGGTTCCAGGACGACTTTGCCGTCACTCTGGCGGTGGACGCGGAAGCTGGATACGCCTTCTGCCAGTTTGCCGAGCGTGATGCGTCCCTTGGAATCGGGTCGCAGGGTGATTTCAGTGGTATCAGCCATGGCATTGCCTCTCTGGTGGGAACAGTCTAAAGTGGGATAATGCATACTTCCCACAAAATCAAGATTGCTAGTTAATGCGACCTCCGCCTTTCAAGTTGATCTATGGTGTCAACAGCGGCGTTGCGATGAAATGACCGTTGTAAAGTGCTAATTAAAGTGCTATAAAAGGCACTCAACAGGACATCTTTCATGACCAATCAGATTCATGCAGCAGTGACTGCCAGTGTCACCGAACTCAAAAAAAACCCGATGGGCACTGTTGCGGCAGGCGAAGGCTTTCCTGTCGCCATTCTCAACCGCAATGAACCGGCGTTCTATTGCGTGCCTGCCAAGGCCTATGACGCCATGCTCGAAAGGCTGGAAGACCTGGAACTCAACGCCATTGCCGACGCGCGTGAAGGCCAGACGATCCACAAGGTTCGGCTTGATGAGCTATGAGTTGGCGTTTCTTGATGCCGCGCTGAAAGAATGGCGCAAGCTCGACAGCCAAACGCGGGAACAGTTCAAGGCGAAACTGGCGGAGCGGCTGCAGAACCCGAAAATTCTGTCAGCCCGGCTTCATGGTACCAAGGAACGCTACAAGATCAAGCTGCGCAATGCCGGATACCGGCTTGTCTATGAAGTGCAGGACACGCAACTGATCGTGCTGGTCGTTGCTGTGGGAAAGCGCGAGCGGAACGAGGTGTACAGGGTAGCGGAACGGCGGTGATAGGTGCTGGCCGGAAACGGTTCCGCGTTATTCATATGTGCGCGTTGCGGCTGTCGGGGGGTGCCAGTTCACGGTCATGCATGCCATAGTCGCGAATGACCGAAGCGACACGCAGGCGATAGTCATTGAAAATCCCGCCCCGGCCTTTGGCCTGGGTCTCGCGGTGGCCATGCTGGTTTCGCCAGGCCGCCACCGCTGTTTCGTCGGTCCAGAACGACAGTGAAAGAAACTTCCCGGGCGTTGCGAGACTTTCGAATCGCTCGACGGAAACAAAGCCTTCGATCTTCTCAAGTTCGGCCCGCAGGTTCCGCGCCTCCGCGAAATATGCATCGGCACGGCCTTCATTTGGAATGACTTCAAAGATGACGGCGATCATGCTGATACCTTCCTCAGGAATATGCGGTCCTCGCGCCGAATGAAATTTGAGGCCTTGGCAAACTCGTAGTTCTTTCGTCCCTCCGGATCAGCGGCAAGGCGCGTGCGGTAGGCTTCATAGGCGGCCAGGCTCTCGATGTTGTACATCCCATAGGCCGTTGTGGCGGAGCCCTCATGCGGTCCGTAGTAGCCGACGAGATCAGCGCCGCAGCGCGGAATGATGCGACCCCAGTTTCGCGCGTAGGCCGCAAATTCGTCGCCCTTGAAGGGGTCGATCTCGTACTTGATGATGCAGGTTATCATGGTGTTCTCCTTGTTGACACCCTAGCTCTTGCCTTGTGTGAATGCTTCGTTTAATAACGAAGCATGAAAGACGGCCCCGACATTGCGCGCCTTGGCAGCCTGCTTGGCGATCCGGCGCGTTCCAACATGCTGAACGCGCTGATGGATGGTCGGGCTTTGACCGCCAGTGAACTGGCAGCCGTTGCAGGCGTTGGCCTGTCCACGGCAAGCGCGCATTTGGCGCAACTCGAAAACGGCGGTTTGCTCGTCCAGAACAAGCAAGGGCGTCACAGGTACTTTTCGATCACCAGCCTTGAAGTCGGCGGCATGCTGGAACACCTCATGAGCTTTGCGCAGGCTTTGGGCCATTCGCGTTTGCGCACTGGTCCGAAGGAGCCGGCGCTGCGTGAAGCACGGGTGTGCTACAATCATCTGGCAGGCGAGAAGGGTGTTGCGCTCTACGACAGAATGAGCAAACGCAAGTTTCTCAAATTTGAAGGTGGGTCGGTAGCACTATCAAAGTCAGGACGGAATTTCATCACCGGTTTCGGGATTGATCTTGAACAACTGGAATCGCTGCGGCGACCTTTGTGCCGCAGCTGTCTCGACTGGAGCGAACGCAAGAATCACCTGGCGGGTTCGGTTGGCCAGGCTCTGCTTGACCGATTCTTCGAGCTGGGTTGGGCGAAGCGACAGAAGGAAAACCGGATCGTCCGGTTTTCGAAGGAAGGGCAGCACAAATTCACGGCTTTGCTTGATTAAACCATGTCGGCAACACCTGTGCCGATTGGCCGGTAATCAGTTAAGCCGTCAACAGTTCCATAATGCGTTCAAGACGACGGTCATAGATGCCGAGTTTGGCCAAATGCGCGTGGGTGTTCAGCACATAGTCGGTGCAGGGGCCCGACAGGCCCTCGCCTTGTCGCACGAGCTCGACAATATCGGCATCGGCAAGGCCGCAGGCACATTGCGGGTGCGTGCGGTCGACAACATAGGTGATGGCGTTGACATTTTCACCGCTGCCCACAAGCTGCACCGGCATTTCCACTTCATTGTAGACCATGGTGATCAGCTCGCGCTGGCGCAGATATTCCCTGGTCTCCGGCCAGTCCTTGGCGGCCACTTCAAAAGCCAGCCCCTCACAGCTGCCGCCCTTGTCGAGCCCGAACACCACACCCGGCTGGCTGGGCCTGCCCCGGTAGTGGAAGGAATAAACGCAAAGCCTGCGGTGAAAACCTTCGAGCTTTGCTGCTTCGGAACGCTGGTGGGGAAATCCCGGGTTCCACATCAGTGAGCCATAGCCGAAGACCCAGTGGCTGGCGGCGTCGTCCATCGCGTCAACTCAGCTTGGTGGGATCACGGCCAAAATTGGGGGCTGCCGTATCCTGGCCAGCCGCAATGATGCCGCGGCGGATTTCCCGGGCGCGGCTGAAGAGTTCGAACAGCGTTTCGCCGTCACCCCAGCGGATGGCCCGCTGCAAGACCGAAAGTTCTTCGGAGAAGCGGCCGAGCATTTCGAGCACGGCTTCCTTGTTGTTGAGGAAAACATCGCGCCACATGGTGGGATCGGAGGCGGCAATGCGTGTCAGATCACGAAAACCGCCAGCCGAGAATTTGATGATTTCAGATTGCGTCACTTCCTCAAGATCGGCAGCAGTGGCAACGGAATTATAGGCAATGAGATGCGGCAGATGGCTGGTCATGGCCAGCACCATGTCATGGTGTTCGGCTGTCATGCGCTCGACCTTGGAGCCAAAGCCTGTCCAAAAATCCTCAAGGGCCTGGACCTTGGCCGGGTCGGAGCCGGGCACAGGCGTCAAAACGACCCAGCGGTTTTCAAATAACTCGGCAAAACCGGAACGCGGCCCCGATTGTTCTGTGCCGGCTATGGGGTGGCCGGGAATAAAATGCGCATGCGCCGGAATGTGGGGGCCGACATCCCGGATGACTGCGCCCTTCACTGATCCTACATCGGTGACAATGGCACCGGGTGCGACAGAATTTGCAATGGCTTTTGCGAGTGCGCCACAGGCACCAATCGGCGCGCAAAGAATGATGAGATCAGCGCCCGCCGCGGCATCGGCAGGATTTTCATGCACGCTTGCGACAAGGCCAAGTTCCAGGGCGATTGCACGCGTTTCAGAGCTTCGTGCATGACCAGTGATGGTTTTGGCACCACCGTGCTTTCGGATGGCGTGGGAAATTGAAGAACCGATATGGCCAAGACCGAGAATGGCGATTTTTTCAAAACTCATGGCGTCGCCAGAAATTCTTTGAGGGTTTTGATGAGCGCGTGATTGGCCTCCTCGTCACCGACAGAGATGCGCAAGGCATTCGGCAGGCCATAGGCCTCCATGCGCCTGACGATAATGCCATGGTCTTGCAGATAGGTGTCCGCTTGCGGTGCTGGTTTGCGCGCCGGAAAGTGGACGAGCAGAAAATTGCCGGCACTTGGCGTGACGGCAAGGCCAAGCCTGGCAAATTCCGCGTTTAACCACTGGAGCCATTTATCGTTGTGGGCGATGGCGGCTTCGGTGAAAGCCTGATCCTTGATGGCCGCAACGCCGGCAGCAATGGCGGGGGCTGAGACATTGAAGGGTCCGCGCACCCGGTTCAGCACATCGGCTACCGGGGCCGGGCAATAGGCCCAGCCGAGGCGCAGTGCCGCAAGGCCATAAATTTTTGAGAAGGTGCGGGTCATCACGACATTGTCGTGTTCGGCCACCAGGGCAATCCCTGACTCATAATCATTGTTGCGCACGAATTCGGCATAGGCCGCATCAAGCACCAGCAACACATCACCGGGCAGGCCCTGGTGCAGGCGCTTCACTTCGCTGAAGGGCAAATAGGTGCCTGTGGGATTATTGGGATTGGCTAGAAACACCATGCGGGTTTTTGCGGTCACACGGGCGAGAATGGCATCGACGTCGGTGTGGTGGTCTTTTTCCGGCGCCACAATGGCAGTGGCACCATTGCTGGCAATGGCAATGGGATAAACCAGAAAACCAAACTGGCTGTAAATTGCTTCGTCGCCTTGCCCCAAATAGGCATGGGCCAGCAATTGCAGCAGTTCATCGGAGCCCGCACCACAAACAATGTGGTCGGCGGCAAGTCCGTACTTCGCGGCGATGGCGCCACGCAAGGCTGCTGCACTGCCATCGGGATAGCGGGCGAGGCTTGCCGCACTGTCGCGGAAGGCGGTGAGGCTCGCGGGGCTTGCGCCGATCGGAGATTCATTGGATGAGAGCTTGTGGATTTTTGTGCCCTTGGCCGTGCTTTGGCCCGGCACATAAATGGCGATGTCCTTGATGCCCGGTTTTGCCACGGGGCGTTTGGCGTTTTGTGAAGTCACGGTTTTTCTCAAATGATGATCGCCGAGGGATAGCGGCCCGCGACCTTGAGGCCAAGCCCCGGGTTGGAGCGCATCAAGCCGACAAGCGGGCTTTCCCGCTCGGAATGAAAGCCGGCAATCGCCGAGAGGCGGTTGCTGCCATGCTTCACCTGCCAGACCGGTTGCAGGGCGAAACCGCGGGGCAGGCTGCCCTTGCTGATGAGAAGTGTTTCATCTCCGTCCGTTGCGTCGCCGGGGGCCACGCCAAATACCAAAAGGGCCGGGCTTGTCGCGTCACGCAAGACGGGTAGGGTGGCGATCACCAGGGCCTTGCCGCCCTTGCCTTCAAGAAAAGGTTCAATCCAGTTGCTTCCGGTTTCGACAATGGCGATGTCCGTCGGTGCGACATTGACTTGCACCAACGCTTGCGCCTCGTCGCGGCACTCGGAGACAGTGAAATTGCTGTAGTAATCATCGATGAGCAGGCGGTGCGCCGTGGTGCCCGCCAGTTTGCGGCTGACATGAACGATGACAGGGGATTGTTGCAGGGTCGCTTCGGTGATGATGCTGCGCCAAAGACGCACCAGAAGTCGGGTCGGCAGGCTCTTGCCGGCTTTTGCCACAAGGCGCTTCAGGATTTGCATCTCGCGGGCCGGGCGGAGCGGGGTTGCTGCGGCTTCCGCCGATTTTGCCTGCTTGACCTCGGCGACCACGTCAAAACGGCGGCACAAAAGTTCGAGCAGCCCGTCATCGATCTCGTCGATGGCGCGGCGCAAATCATCCAACCGTGGCGGCGGTGTGTTCATGGCAAGGCTCTTAGAGCAAGCTGACTTTTGGTGAAACACCAAAAGTCGGACAGACCAGTGCTTCACTCGTGTTTGGTGCGGCTTGCCGGCCTTGGTGACGGCAGCAGCACGGGCCTCAGCCTCGGCACAAGGCGGCGGGTCCGTTTGCCGGACGAGAAGGCATAAACCTGCTTTGCCGCCTCGACGATGGTGACCCCGGAAAAGCGGCCGAATACACGGTTGAGCGTGCCGTCGAGGCCCGCCGCCATCCTGATCAGTGAGGGATGGCTGAACGGCGGTGCGACCAGGGCCTGGTCCCAGCCGATCACCGAAAAGCGGGCTTCCTTCAAAAGGTGCTGCAATTGGCTCCGCGAAAAGGGTTGGCCATAACCAAAGGGGGTTTTTTCCGATGCCGCCCAAAGCCCGCGGCGGTTGGGCACCACCAGCAAGAGGCGGCCTTGCGGGGCCAGCACCCGCCAAATCTCCTGGAGCATTTCGCCAGGGTCTTCGGCGCGTTCGAGACCGTGGGTCACCAGCACCGTATCGGCCACACTTTCGAGAAGCGGCAAGTCATAATCATCAACAAGGGCTGCCCGCACGTCGCCCTCGGGCGGCCATTGGGTGCAGCCTTGCCGTGCCATCATGAAGGCCAGTGCCGTCACGCCCCCGGGCGTCAGTTCATCAAGATAGGGCAGGGCGTAACCCAGACCCAGAAACACCTGGCCCGATGCGAGGTTGAGCTTTGGTTTCAGCTTGCGCGACAGTTGCGCACGCACCATCTGGCCGGCGCCACTTCGGTAAAAATTTCTGAGGTCGATGACGTCCACAACGTATTGTAGACTACTCACGCGGCAATTGCATCCGGTGGCTTTGCTGAATCGCGGAGCATGCTATAGGACACCGCCATGTCCCATCTCGAAGTCCACCAGTTCATCTGCCGCAGCGACAATTATGGCGTGCTTGTCCACGACAATCGCACCGGTACGACAATTTCCATTGATGCACCCGAAGCCTCGGCCATTGCCGACAACCTGAAAAAGCGCGGCTGGCAACTCACCCATATTCTCGCCACCCATCACCACGACGACCATGTGGCCGGCAATCTCGAACTGAAAGACGTGTTCGGTTGCCGCATCATCGGGCCGGAACTGGAGAAGGACAAGATTCCCGGCATTTCAAAAGCCGTCAGGGGTGGTGATCGTTTTGAACTCGGCCATCGACCCATCACAGTCTATGATTGCCCTGGTCACACGGCGGGCCACATTGCCTTCCATTTTGATGATGACTATCTGCTGTTCGCGGCGGACACGCTGTTTGCCATGGGCTGCGGGCGCATCCTTGAAGGCACGCCCTTGCAGATGTATCACTCCGTCAACCAGTTCCGCAGCCTCAATGGCTTGACCAGCGTTTACTGTGGCCATGAATACACCGAAGCCAATGCCAAATTCGCGGTTACGGTGGAACCCGGCAACCGGGCCCTTCAGATGCGTGCAACCGAGGTGAGGCGCAAGCGCGCGAAGGGCGAGATGACTTGTCCCTCGACAATTGGCGAGGAACTGGCGACCAATCCCTACCTGCGCTGCAATTCGCCCGAGATCAGGAAAAACCTCGGGCTCGAAAGCGCCAGCGACGCCGATGTTTTTGCCGAATTGCGGGAGCGCAAAAACAACTTTTCATAGCTTTTCTGCAAAGAGCATGTCCTTGGCGGCAATCAGGGCGCCAGCTGAAATGAGAATGCAGGCCAAGGCGACCGACCAGTGAAAGGTCGCAAAGCCGGTCAGCAGCAACACGAGTGTTGACAGGAGGGGTGCTGCATAGGCTGCGGCACCGAGCACCATGCGGTCGCCGTGTTTCATGCCGAAGTCCCAGGCATAGAAGGCCGCCCCCATGGGCAGGATGCCAAGACCGAGAATTGCCAGCCACTGCGTGACACTGAGCGGCCACAGGGTGGTTTCGAAAAATCCGTGGGTCGCGCCGGCAAGTGCGGCGCAAGCGAGGCAGAAGCCCGCCACGATGTCGGTGGGCACACCGCCAAAACGCCTGATGGCAACCGAGAAGGCGGCCCAGAAAATTGCGTAGGGAATGGCAATGATGTGGCCAAGCTCAAGGCCATTGGCGAGCGTGGGGCCCTCACCCTTGCTGATGACCGCAAAGGCACCGGCAAGCCCCAGCGCCACACCAATCACATGATGAAATTTAAGTTTTTCACCCGGCGCAAATGCGGAAAACACCACGATGAACAGCGGCCAGAGATAGGCAA
>JANNFZ010000198.1:0-3919 GCA_031380375.1 Hyphomicrobiales bacterium | reverse complement strand
GCCATTGTGTCAGGTTCGCTCGGGCTGCTGTCCGAGGCCCTGCACAGCCTTTTTGACTTTGGGGCAACGGCTGTGACGCTTGTTGCCATTCGGTTGGCTGACCAGCCCGCCGATGATGACCACCACTATGGCCACGCCAAGATTGAAAGCGTTGCTGCGCTGATCGAAACGGCCCTGCTTTTCGGCGTCACGATCTGGATCGTGGCAGAGGCCGTTCAACGGCTGTTGCAACCGGGCGGCAAAGTCGAAGTGTCGTGGTGGCTTTTTGCCATTCTTGGCTTGTCAGTGGTCGTCGATTGGACCCGCTCCCGGGCGTTGGCCCGGACTGCGCAACGCACGTCAAGCGAGGCACTGGCTGCTGACGCCCTGCACTTCCGCGCCGACATGTTGAGTTCGATGGCGGTGGCGGCAGGCCTCGCACTGGTTTGGGCGGGAATGCCCAAGGCCGACGCAGCGACGGCACTCATCGTCGCGGTGCTTATCACCCGCGCTGCCTGGCAATTGGGCCGCAAGACCCTCGGTACGCTGCTCGATGCCGCACCAGCGGGTGTGGCAGCCGCAATCAGAGAAATCGCCAATGCCACGAAAGGCGTGCTCGCTGTCCGGCACGTCCGCATCCGTCCTGCAGGCCCTACGCTTTTCATTGACCTTTCAGTTGCCGTGCCGCGCACCCTGCCCGTCCAGGAAATCACTAACATCCGTGAACAGATCGAAAGGGATGTTCTGGCTGAATTCACCTCTGCCGACGTGACCGTGACAGCCGTTCCAGTGGCGCTTGATACCGAGTCAGCCTTCGAAAAAGTCTCGCTCATCGCCGGCGAGCACCGCGCCGCCATCCATCATCTGCTGGTTCAGGACATTGACGGCAAACTGGCCATCAGTTTCGACCTGGAAGTGGACGGCAGCATGAGCCTGCTCCAGGCCCACGACCGGGCGACCAGTCTCGAAGATGCCATCCGTGACGGGCTCGGTGACCATGTCGAGGTTGAGAGCCACATCGAGCCACTGCCGCCCCGGCTCCTGCACGGACTACCCGTTGCTGAAAGTACGGTACGGGCCATCGCACGGCATCTCGAAAGACTTGGCAAGTCGGAGAAGCTTCTTTCCGGCATCCACAATGTCCGGGTGCGGAAAACCGACGGCGGCATTTTCGTGCATTACCACTGTCGATTTGCGCCGGACACGAGTGTTGATGATGTTCACGCCGCGGTGGACAGGCTTGAGATCAAACTGTGCAAGGCAGCCCCCGAGATTGGCCGCGTCATCGCCCATGCCGAACCCTTGGACCCGAAGCGGCACAGGCTTTAAGTTTGTTTTGCGAGAGACTTGGCGCGCGTTTCAAATGCCGTCATGACTTTACGGACGGCCATGTCCATGAGGCCGGAGGCCACAAGTTGCAGCAGCGGATTGCGGAACGAATAGTCGATGGCGATGGCGACGATGGAACCACTGGGGGCTGCGTTGATTATCCATTGCGCATCGAGTGCGCGGAACGGTTTGTCACTGGATGTTGCCCGGACAATGCGCAGCGCACTATCGGTTGTCACTTGGCTGACAAAACTTTCGGAAAGCCCAAGCTTCGGAAAGGCAACGGCAAGTTCAGCCGCAAAGGTTTCACCTGACTCTGTCTGCGACTTGCCGCCGCGAATCACTGAACGTGTGAGCAGCGGCAGGAACTGGCGATACGCCGCCACATCGGCTGCAACAGCAAAGGCCACATCGGGTGAAACGTCGATGCGCCGTACAGTCTTGAACAGGGGCACCGTTCAGGCCCGCGCCAGGCGCGCCGACCGCAACCGCGCGAAATCCTCGCCTGCGTGGTGTGAAGAGCGCGTCAGGGGTGACGACGAAACCATGAGAAAACCCTTGGCATAGGCAATGGTCTCATAGGATTTGAATTCGTCGGGAGTAACGAAGCGCTCAATGGCAGCGTGGCGGCGCGAAGGCTGCAAATATTGTCCGATGGTGACGAAATCAATGTCGGCCGAGCGCATGTCATCCATGACCTGCATGATTTGTTCACGGGTTTCACCCAAGCCCACCATGATCCCGGATTTGGTGAACATCGTGGGATCCAGTTCCTTTACCCGCTGCAACAAACGCAGGGAATGGAAGTAGCGCGCACCGGGCCTGATCTTCAGGTAAAGCGCAGGCACGGTTTCGAGATTGTGGTTGAAGACATCGGGCTTGGCGGCCACCACTTTCTCAAGTGCGCCATCCTTCCTCAAAAAATCGGGTGTGAGGATTTCGAGTGTGGTGTTTGGCGCAAGCTTGCGCGCAAGGCGCAGCATCTCAACAAAATGTTGCGCACCACCATCGTCAAGGTCGTCGCGGTCAACAGAGGTGATGACCGCATGCGCCAAACCCATTGCGGCGATGGCCTCGGCCACCCGGCGCGGCTCATCAGTATCAAGTGCGCCTGGAATGCCCGTCTTGACATTGCAGAAGGCACAAGCCCTGGTGCAGGTGTCGCCCATGATCATGAAAGTCGCGTGCTTCTTGGACCAGCACTCGCCGATATTGGGGCAGCCTGCCTCTTCGCACACTGTCACGAGTTTCAGTTCCCGCACCAGTTTCTGCGTCTCCGCAAAAACCGGTGATCCCGGTGCCTTCACGCGGATCCAGTCAGGCTTGCGCAGGAGCGGCGTTTCCGGCCTGTGGGCCTTTTCGGGGTGGCGGGGTTTCGCCGCACCATCCCGCATGTCGATCACTGTGGCCATCAGGCCATCATGCCCTTCTGCCGCGCAGCAACTTGAAGATCATCAGCAGAACAATGGCACCCACGGCCGAGACCAGGAGATTGCCCCAGAACCAGCCATGGAAAAATTCGCCGAGCTTGAGGCCCGCCGCATCGGCCGCAAAAAAGCCGATCCATGAGCCAACGATGCCGGTGATCAGGTTCATGATGATGCCCTGATTGGAGCCGGTGAATTTCTCGGCGAGCCAGCCGGCCAGGATGCCGATCAGGATGGTGCCCCAGATGCCGACGCTGCCAAGTTGCATGATTTGGTCCATTGTATTCTCCTCAGGTCAGGATGTTGGCGATGATCATAACGATCACCGCGCCGATGGTGGCCGTCACGATGTCACGGCCTATTTCATTGTTGATGCCCAGATTGAAGCCGGCACGGTTGAGCGCGAATGACCCGACAAAGGAACCGAGCACGCCGCTGATCAGGTATTGCACCATGCCGCCGCCGCCGACGATGAAACTGGCGAGCCAGCCCGCAACGAGGCCGATGATCAGCGCGATGATAATGTTTTTCGAGTCCATGATTTCCCCTCTTCGAATTCGGTCGTTGATATGGCCTTGGCCGCCCGCAACTTCAAGTCCTTACATATGAATGACGCGGCCATAGGCATCGAGCACGCTTTCATGCATCATTTCAGAAAGCGTCGGATGCGGGAAGACCGTGTGCATGAGTTCTTCCTCGGTGGTCTCAAGACCCATGGCAACGACAAACCCCTGGATCAATTCTGTCACTTCGGCACCGACCATATGGGCACCGATGAGGCGGCCCGTCTTGGCGTCGAATATGGTTTTGACCAGGCCCTGGTCCTCGCCGAGCGCTATGGCTTTGCCGTTGGCGAGGAACGGGAAGCGGCCGATCTTGAGTTCGTAGCCCGCCGCCTTGGCTTTGGCCTCCGTCAGGCCGACTGAAGCCACCTGCGGATGACAATAGGTGCAGCCGGGAATTTGTTCTTTCTTCATGGGGTGGGCATCAAGCCCCTTGATTTTTTCGATGCAGATAACGCCTTCATGTTCGGCCTTGTGGGCGAGCATGGGCGGCCCCGCCACGTCACCGATGGCATAGACACCCGCCACATTGGTGCGGCCAAAGCCGTCAATGACAATGCAGCCTTTGTCGATCTTGACGCCCAATGTTTCCAGTCCGAGATTTTCAATGTTGGCGACAAC
>JANNFZ010000191.1:0-4380 GCA_031380375.1 Hyphomicrobiales bacterium | reverse complement strand
GGCGTGCGGGCCTTTCTTTTTTTGGCCACAAACATCACGTTCCTGCCCCAATGGAACCATGGTGGTGCCGCCGCCGTTTTCTAAATCAGGGACAACGATGATCCCCTGCAAATGGAAAATCGGAGCGCAAATGGCAACAACTTTCACACGACGCGCAATCATGATCGGAGGCCTGGCCCTGGCGGCAAACACCGCCTGGGCCGGGCCGCACCCGCTCTATGGCGGTGGCGAAACCGAGGGCCTGCGCAATCCTGAACTGTTGCCGCCGCCGGAATCACCCTTTGACTTCACAATCACGCCTGTCGATCTCGACACCATCCCCGACCGTTTTCACCGGCAGCTTGTGAGCTACTACGGTTTTGAGCCGCCGGGCACGCTGATCGTTGATCCGCAGGAGCGCTTTCTCTTTCTTGTGCTCGAGAATGGTTCAGCGCTCCGCTACGGGGTTGGTGTGGGACGCGCCGGGTTTGCCTGGTCGGGCGAGGCGACCATTGGCATGAAACGGCGCTGGCCGCGTTGGTTGCCGCCCGAGGAAATGGTCTATCGTGATACCAAGGCCGCCACCTGGGTCAATGGCATGCCCGGTGGGCCCGACAATCCGCTGGGTGCGCGTGCGCTTTATCTCCACGCCAATGGCGAAGACACGCTCTACCGCATCCACGGTACCAACGATCCCTCCTCCATCGGCAAGGCCATGTCGTCAGGCTGTATCCGCATGTTGAACGAGGATGTCGCCGATCTCTTTGAACGGGTGCCCAAGGGCGCCCGGGTCATCGTGCTCGGCAGTTCCTGATTGCGGTCTGCCCGCTGCTGTGGCACATGCCGGATCGGGGAAGATTTAATTGTGGATCACGGATGCGCACTGTTAAGCTGACTGTTTGTGTATTGGCCTGTGCCGTGCTTGCGGCCTGCCAATCCGGCCCGCGTGGCGTGCGCGTTGTCAATGGCGGCTCTTCGGCCATCCCCGAACAGCAGGGCCAAACCCAACGCGATCTCAATGCCAGCGAAATCGGCAATGCCATTGTCGGCAAAACATTCCAATACACAAGGCCTGACGGAAACGGCTTCGTCACCTATAATTCCGATGGCTCGCTCGACTTCCAGGACGACACCAAGGGCCCTGGCCGCGGCCGTTGGGTCGCCAGTGGCACGCAGTATTGCGAAGTCTTCGGACCAAGTGCGCCGCAGGAGTGTGGCGTGTTCAAGAATACGGGTGATGCCTATTTCGCAGCCAAGTCGCGGCTTGTGGAAATGAAGGTCTAGACACTGTCGTCCCTTCTCGGAGTGGGTGCTCCGCAGGAGCTGGGACTTCACTTTTTCAAAAACGGATTGTTTTCACGCTCGTAGCCAATGCGGCTGGCGCTGCCATGGCCTGGCAGAAACACGACATCATCTCCCAGCGGCAGGATTTTCTCGTTGATCGATTTCAGCAATGTCGCGTGGTCGCCACCTGGCACATCAGTGCGGCCGACCGAACCCTGGAACAGCACATCTCCCATCAGGGCAAAACGCTCGCCATCGCAGAAAAAAACCACTGAACCCGGAGAATGACCCGGTGCCGTGATGACATCAAAGCTGAAGCCTGCAACCTCCACCTTGTCGCCATCCTCCAGCCAACGGTCGGGAACCACGGCACGCGATGTCAACATGCCATAACGGGCACCGGACTGTGGCAGTTTGTCGAGCAGCGGCTTGTCGGCGATGTGTGGACCCTCAATCTTGACAACAAGTTTCTCACGCAACTCATCCGCGCCCCCGGCATGGTCGATATGGCCGTGGGTGAGAAGTATTTTCTCGATGGTCATTCCGGTTTTGGCAATGGCTTGCAAGATGACATCAACGTCGCCGCCGGGATCGACGACGGCACCACGCAGTGTCGTTTCGTCATAAACCAGCGAACAGTTTTGCTGAAAGCCCGTGACGGGAACAATGGCCACGCGGAACTTGGGGGGAGCTGCATTCATGGCTTCTGCGCATAGCTCCATGCCCGCGCCGAAGCAACGCCGCCTTGCCGCCGTGGCGGAGCGTCGCTACTGCTGGCTCATGTCTCAGCAACAGGCCCTTCAGCGCGGCACATTGATTGCCGCCCTTGCCACCATCGCGGCTTGCGATGTGGCCTTTGGCTTGACCTTTCAGCTTTTGCCCCTGTTGCTGGAACAGCGGGGAGTCCCTGCATGGTTGATCGGTGTCAATGCCGCCATGGGGCCGCTGGGCATCCTGCTGGCCGGTCCGATGCTGCCTGGCATCATTGCGCGCTTTGGCGGCAAACAGGTGGCCGCCACTGCAATCCTCTGCATTCTCCTCTGCCTGCTGGTCATGCCGCTGGTGCCGCCTCTGTGGTGGTGGTTTCCGTTGCGCTTTGCGCTGGGCGTCGCGACGGGCTCGCTGTTCACGATCAGCGAAATGTGGATGCTGACGATCTCCAATGACCGAAACCGCGGGCGCATCATGGGCGTTTACACGTCGGTCCTTTCGGTCACCTTTGCAGTTGGCCCATTGATCCTGCCGATCACCGGCATTGAAGGCCTGATGCCATGGCTCATCAGCGCGGTTTTTGTCGCGCTTGGCTATCTGCCGCTCCTGTTTGTCGGCGTGCAGGACGTTGACAGGGACGACACGGGCGGTGGCTATCGCAAAGTCATCGCCACAGCGCCGCTGCTTTTCGCCTGTATTTGCACGGCGACCTTGTTTGACAGCGTGATGATGTCGTTCTTTACAATCTTTGCCACGCGCAACGGCGTGCCGCTCGACACCGCAAGCCGTGCATTGGGAGTCGGCATCATTGTCGGTGTGTTCTTCTTCTATCCCCTTGGCTTGTGGGCCGACCGCTGGTCAAAACCCGGTGTTATTGCCATTTGTGCGATCGTCACCATCATCGCCGCACTGCTCATTGGTCCACTGGTCACCACCTGGGCCATCTGGCCGCTGACCATTGTCATGAGCTGCACGGGCTTTGGCGTTTACGTGGTGGCGCTCGCCCTCATAGGCGATATTTTCAGGGGCAAGGACATGATCGCGGCCTCGGCAGCCGTCGCCGGCATGTGGGGCGTTGGCGGCATTATCGGACCACCGATCGCCGGCCGGATGATCGACATCTTTGGCGTGAACGCCTATGGCCCGATTATAGCCGGGTTCTACGCGCTCCTGCTTATGGCACTGGCGTTCAGCCGTGGCCGGTTTGTTCGTGGCACAAGTCACCGGGCTTGATGCGCGCGACAAAGCAGGCTTAACGGAGGGCATGCGTGCCGTTTCCGAACTTTTCACCGTCCGCGATTTCCTGCGCCATGCCGTGTCGTCCTTCCGGGCCGCAAAACTCGTGCATGGCCATGGCACCACCAGCGTCATTGACGAGGCGGCCTTCATCATTCTCGAAACCCTGAAGCTGCCGGTTGACGACATCAATCCGTGGCTTGATGCGCGCCTGTTGAAAACCGAAAGGCTGGCACTCGCCAAGATCATCGCGGCGCGGGTGAAAACGCGAAAGCCTGCCGCCTACCTTCTCAAGAAAACCTACATGCAGGGTGTTCCCTTCTACGTCGACGAGCGTGTCATTGTGCCCCGCTCCTATCTCGGCGAGCTGCTTGTCAACGGGCATTTGGGCGTTGACGGTTTCGGCCTGGTGCCTGATGCCACGGCGGTCACGTCCGTCCTCGATCTCTGCACAGGTTCTGCATGCCTTGCCGTGCTGGCGGCGCGAAGCTTTGACAATGCCATGATTGACGCAACTGATGTCTCGACGGATGCTTTGGCCGTGGCAAAAATAAATGTCGTTGATCATGGATTGAAAACCCGCGTGGCGCTGCACCGGGGCGATCTGTTCATGCCCGTGAAGGGCAAGCGCTATGATCTCATTCTCAGCAATCCGCCCTATGTGGCGAAAGCCGAAGTGGCTGCCTTCCCGCCGGAATACCGGGCCGAACCAAGGCTTGCCCATCTCGGCGGCACAGACGGGCTTGACCTCGTCCGCCGTATTCTGGCGGAAGCGCCAAATCACCTGAACCCCGATGGGGTCCTGGTCTGTGAATTCGGCACAGGCCGCCACATTCTCGAAGAAGAATATCCGGGGCTGCCGTTTACGTGGCTTGATAGCGAAGAAAGCGAAGGCGAGGTCTTTGCCCTCAGGGCAAGAGACCTGAAACCTTCTTGAAATTGTCCCAGAGCTGCCTGGTGGCGCGGTGCATGGCAGGCATCAGGGGCAAGCATTCCGTCAGCAGGCGTTCATAGGCGCCGGGACCGTGCTCGCGCTCAAGTGCGGCGACGTAGCCCGGAAGCGAACGCCAACCCGCCACAGTCTGCGGCGAGAACTCACAATGGAACTGCGTCGAGACGGCATGGCTGTCAATGGCCATGGCCTGCACCGCAGTCCGCCCCGATTGCGCC
>JANNFZ010000184.1:0-3618 GCA_031380375.1 Hyphomicrobiales bacterium | reverse complement strand
CGGTCCGGAATGTCTGCAACATCTCAACACCCATCAGCGTATCGAGATTGACCCGTGGCGCATTGAGTTCGACGAGTGCATCGTAGGTCTCGCCAAGCACCAAATTGGCCCGGCCTTCAATCAACGTACCGCTGTCGCGCGTGTCGGCGGGCGCCATGCGAACTTGCGTGAGTTCAATGCGGTCGTTGGCGGCCTTGATTTTGCTCTGGAAGGTCAGGGGCTTCAAGTTGCCAGGCGCACTTCCCTTTTCATCAACACCAAGCTGCGGTTCAATGTGCAGTGCCCCGTCCAGCAACGCTCCATCCCACCCGCCATCAAGGCCAACGACAGGAAAGGCTGTGTCTCCCGGCACAACCCGTATCCCGAAGCGAAAAGGCTCGCCTGGCCTTGCTACAGCACTCGTGAATGTGAGCGCAAGTGGCGTGTCGCCCCAAAAGCCTGTGCCCTTGATGCGCCATGGCCCTTCGATGGCCGCGGCCGACATGTCGGCATCAAAGGTCGTCACGTCAAAACGGCCGCCATGCTGGCCGTCACGGAACCTGAGCGTGCCATTGAGCACCCGAATGCTGTCGAGCTTGACCTTTGAGAGAAGTGTGGAACTCTTGAGGCCGGCTGCCGGCCCCAACTGCCAGTTCACATCACCATTGCCATCGCGCTGCAAGACCACTTGCGGCTCCACGATATCGACAGATTGCACGTCCAACGCGCCGTTGAGAAGACTGCCCAGCGCCAGTTCCAGCCGGATGGTCTGGGCCTTGAGCAAAGGATCGCCCGCCATGCCGGCGGGATTGGCGATCTGAACTTCATCCGCCGTCAGGCTTGGCCAAGGGAAAAGCCTGATCTCGACGTCGCCACCGATCTGGACGGCACGACCCGTCAAGCGGCTGCCGAAGGCTTCGAGGCCGGGCTTGTAGCTGTTCCAGTTGAGGACAAAGGGAGCCGCCAGCGCAAGGCTGACCAGCAGCGCCAGCACGACGCCGAAATACAAAACCGGTGACCGCCAGATGCTCATGCCGCCTTCATGTGTTCATGTTCCACCAGTGTAACGAAATCATGGCGGCGATCAAATGGCGGCATTCTTGCCGGGATTCATGATGTTTTGGGGGTCGAAGGCGCGCTTGATTGCCTGCATGTAGGCAACGGCGGGCCCGTGTTCCTTCAAAAGGTAGCCCTTCTTGCCAAAGCCGATGCCATGTTCACCCGTTGAGGTGCCGCCCATCGCGAGGGCCCGCTCGATCAGCCGGTCATAGGCCGCCTTGACGCGCGCAACCTCGGCCTCGTCGGCAATGTCGCAGAACAGCACCACGTGAAAGTTCCCGTCCCCGACGTGGCCGATCATCGGGCCATAGATATCATTGGCCTCGAGGTCTGCCCTCGTCTCCTCCACGCATTCCGCCAGCCGTGAAATCGGCACACAGACATCCGTGGCGAAAGATTCCGACTTGCCGGGCTTGATGTTCTTCGTCGCCCAGAAGGCATCATGGCGGGCCTGCCAAAGGCGGTTTCGGTCCTCCTCCACCGTCGCCCAGGTGAAACTTCCACCACCCTGCTCGGTCGCGATGGCCTCAAACATTTCAGCCTGTTCCCGGGTTCCCGCTTCGGTGCCATGGAATTCCACAAACAACGTCGGGCTCACGGCCAGCGACAATTTGGAATAGGCATTGATCGCCTTGATGTGTTCGGCATCGACAAGTTCGATGCGGGCGATGGGAATGCCCATCTGGATCGTCTGGATGGCGGTTTTGCAGCAGGCCTCGGTTGAAGGGAAAATGCACACCCCCGCCTTGATCGCTTCCGGAATGCCATGAAGCTTCAATGCCACTTCGGTGATCACCCCAAGTGTGCCTTCCGAACCCACCATCAACCGCGTCAGGTCATAGCCCGCCGCGGATTTCCGCGCCCGTGTCCCCGTGGTGATCACATCGCCGTTGGCCATGACCGCCGTCACGCCCAGAACATTGTCCTTCATGGTGCCGTAACGGACGGCGTTGGTGCCTGAGGCACGCGTCGCCGCCATGCCGCCGAGGCTTGCATCGGCACCCGGATCAATCGGGAAGAACAGCCCTTGGTCGCGCAGATGGGTATTGAGGGTTTTCCGCGTAACGCCGGCCTGCACCCGGCAATCCATATCTTCGGAGTTTACCTCAAGAATGGCATTCATGCCACTCAAATCAATGGTTATTCCACCATGTATCGCGGTGAAATGACCTTCCAGTGAAGTGCCCGTGCCATAGGCAATCACCGGCACCTGATGCGCGGCACAGACGCTGACAATCTTGCGGACTTCACTTGTGTCTTGAACAAATGCTACTGCATCTGGCGGCGCACCCGGGATCCAGGTTTGGTCCTTGCCGTGGTGTTCACGCACTGCATCAGCCGTTGACAGTCGATCGCCGAGAAATTCCCTGATCCGCGCGATGGTCTGCGTTGTGCTGTTCTTCAACTGTGGTGTAGTCATGGGCCGAACCTATCATAGCAAAAGAAAATGGCGATGATTTTTCCCAGCCCCCATACCTCCCGCGTTATGGCCATCGAGCCCGGATGGATTGACTACAACGGCCATTTCAACATGGCCTATTACAACGTGCTGTTTGACCGGGCGGGCGACGAGGCATTTGAACTCCTGGGTCTTGGCCCTGATTACGTGAAGGCCACCCGAAATTCCCATTTCACGCTGGAAACCCACACCACCTATCTCCGCGAACTCGCACCCACCGACACTGTCGCCGTCGACACCCAGCTTGTCGACCATGACCACAAGCGTGTGCATTATGTGCAGACCATGCGCCAAGCGACAGAGGGCTGGATCTCCTGCATCCTCGAAGTCATGGTCAGCCATATTGACCTTGCAGCCAAGAAAACCTCAAACTTTCCCGCCGATGTTCTGGCCAAAATCGCCGCCATGCACACCGTCCACAAATCCCTGCCCGTGCCGCCCCAGGTCGGCCATCGCATCGGCATTCCCAGGAAGGCATGATCGGTTGAGGATCGCAAAGCGCCCCATAATCGTCACACAGCCGTAAAATTCACGGCGTATTTCACCTCCATGTTCTGACCGAACACAAGGAGGCCCTCATGACACAGTCCGGATACGCCCATTTCGCCGACGCCCTGCTGTTCGTCCACGGGCCTTCGGCCTTCCAGGAAGCTGCCCGCCACGCCGAGCTCTGCGAGCGCTCCGGCGACATGGAAACCGCCGCCCGCTGGCGCAAAACCATGGCGCTGGTACGCGAAAGTACAAAGCAGAAACATCCCCGCGCCGCCTGACCTCTGGTGCTATAAGGCCGAAAAGGATTCGTGCCTTCCGTCCATGAGCAACAAAGACTTCGATCTTAGCGACGACGACATCGCACCACCTGCCCCGGCGGCGGGTGGCATTGCGGCGCGCGCCATGGCCACGGCCGAACCGCCCTATTTGAAAGGTCTCAACCCCGAACAGCGTGATGCTGTGCTGTCGAGCGATGGGCCGCTTCTGGTGCTGGCAGGTGCCGGCACCGGCAAGACCCGCGTGCTGACCACACGCCTTGCCCATATCTTGACCACGCGCAAAGCCTTCCCCAACCAGATTCTCAGCGTCACCTTCACCAACAAGGCGGCCCGCGAGATGAAGGAGCGGAT
>JANNFZ010000149.1:0-6769 GCA_031380375.1 Hyphomicrobiales bacterium | reverse complement strand
TGCGTTCCATCAGCCTCAGCCATCATGGAGCCAGACTCGCAGGCAAAACGGAACAGGGCACCCGTTTTCCTTAACTGCATTGCGGCGATGGCCGAGAGTGACGGTAATGATGTACTCTCCGCTTCGATATCGAGCATCTGTCCGCCAACCATGCCGCTTTCGCCGGCGGCTCTGGCAAGTTCCAAAACCAAGTCCGATCGCACGCTTGCGGCAAATCCCGTCTTCGCAAGTATTTCGAATGCAAAGGTCAACAGAGCATCGCCGGCCAGAATGGCTGTGGCCTCGCCAAACTTGCGATGGGTTGTCGGTTGACCTCGCCGGATGTCATCATTGTCCATGGCAGGCAAGTCGTCATGGACGAGGGAATAACAATGCACACATTCGACGGCAGCACCGACCAACAAAGCCTGTTCTGAATCGACGCGGAACAATCCGGCAGTTTGCGTCACCAAAAAAGGCCGGAGCCGCTTGCCTTGACCGAGCACCGCATAGCGCATGGCCCCGCGCAACCGGTTGCCGGGTGCCTCCGGCAACAACCTGTCGAGCAGGCGATCTGTCGCCGCCGCCGTGTCAGCAAGGGCTTTGGTGAAGCGGGCGCTCGTCTCTTGTGCCAAGGCGGAAATCCTGTGTATGGGCCACCCTTAGAGACATGGCTCAACAAACTCAACAAAGGCTATCCTACAGGGCCAATCGCTTCTGGCTGCGCCGCAACCGCTGGCAGCGCATTGTCCTTGGCGTGATGCTGGTTCTTGTCGGCTGGCCCATTGTGATGACCGTCATTTATTCTGTGGTGCCGCCGCCTGTATCCAATCTGATGATCCTCAGGTTGTTCAGCGGCAATGGCATCAGCAAGGACTGGGTGAGCCTTGATGAAATGTCGCCAGCACTTCCTGCCGCCGTCATCACTTCGGAAGACGCCCGCTTCTGCTCACATTACGGTGTGGACTGGCATGAGTTCTCGGAAGTCGTGGATGATGTCTTCGACGACGATGAAGGCCCCATTCGTGGGGCCAGCACTATTTCCATGCAGACGGCCAAAAACCTGTTTTTGTGGGATGGGCGTGGTCCCCTGGGCGCGGCGCGCAAAGGCCTGGAACTGCCGCTGGCGCTGTGGATGGATTTCGTGTGGGGCAAGCGCCGGATGATCGAAGTTTATCTCAACATCGTTGAATGGGCGCCCGGCGTCTATGGCGCGGAGGCGGCGAGCCAGTTGCATTTCAGGAAATCCGCTGCGAAACTTTCGCGTCGCGAGGCGGCACTGCTTGCAGCCGTGCTGCCCAATCCGATCAAGCGCAAGGCTGGCAAGCCCTCAAAACGCGTGAACCGCATTGCCGACCGTATCCAGTTCCGGGCCCGCGGCATGGGGGCTTATCTTACTTGCCTTCGCTGAAACTGCTGTCTATAAGCCGCCCCAACAAACCCGCGCCTGTCTGGCTGCGATTCCCGTTATTTGAAAGATTTCAGAGGTTTAGTCATGGCTGTTCCACGCAAAAAGATGACCAAGAGCCGCATCGGCATGCGCCGCTCCGGCCAAAAAATGCAAACCGTCACCTGGGTTGAGGACAAGGCATCAGGCGAATTGAAGCGCCCGCACCACATTGATTTGAAGTCGGGCACCTATCGCGGTCGCCAGGTCCTGGCCGCCAAGACCGACGCCTGATCGGTTTTTCCACGTTGATTTGAAAGAGGGCTGGCCCGTAACGGGCCGGTCCTTTTTCGTTATTGCGCGCTGCCGCATGTGGCTCTGCTTTTGCAAGAGCCTGCATGAATGACCGCAGCACCTGCCATGTTCTCCCATCCCGCCTGGTTGCGTGCCGTTTTGGCACAGATGCCGGATAAAGGGATGCTGTTGGATGGCGAATTGTCGCCACCCTTCGCCATTCACGCCCTGCAGAAGAAGCGCTTTCCCGTTGCCCGGGCCGAAGCCTTCCAGTCGGCGTTGACGCCAAGTGCCTTGCCGTCTGCCGCTGATGCACCGAGCGTTGCCGATGCGCGGGCCTATCTCGACCAACTCGCCATGCCGCTCATCCTGGGCAACGTGCCAAGCCGGCATCCAGTCATGCAGGCCATGCTTGAAGCTGCGGCCCATGTGCAAGTGTTGAAGCAATGGCAGCGTGCCGGGTTGAAACTCAGCGGCACATTTGATGACTGGCTGATGGCAAATTTCGACCACAAGCGCCGCAAGGAACTGAAGCGTTTGCGGGCGCGGCTGTCGGAGCAGGGCGCACTCACGTTGGATTGCCTTCAACCCGGCGGCGAACTCAAAGGCCATCTGGCGGCCTTCCTGACCGTGGAAGTCGCTGGCTGGAAAGGCAAACGCGGCACTGCCATCGGCAATGACCCGCAACTTGTTAAAGCCCTGGAAAAAGGCCTTGCCGCCATGCATGCGCTGGGCAAGGTCAAGTTCTGGACGTTGCGGCTCGACGGCCGGCCCATCGCTTCGCTCTTTGCGCTGGTCGATGGCGGCGAGGCAACACTTGGCAAAATCTGTTATGACGAGAGCCTTGGCAAATTCTCGCCCGGTGTCCTGCTCATCATCGACGCCACGGAAGACCTGTTTGCCGATCCCGCCATCACGTTCGCGGACGCCAATGCCATTCCCGGCCATCCGATGATTGACCGCATCTGGCGCGACCGCATTTCCTGCATGGATGTGGTGATCGCAGGACCCGTTGTGAATTCATTTACCTTCCGCGCCGTGGCCCTTGGTTGCGGCATGAAAAATGCAATGCGGTCGGCAATCAAGCGCGTCTATTTGCGTGTCACAGGAAGGCGATCATCATGAGTGCAGCTGAAATTGTCACAATCGATCCCGCCACCGCGCGGACCAAGTTTCTGAAGCAGGCCTTCACATTGAAGCACGGGTTGGCGGATCATCCGCTTTTCACCCTGCCGCGCCTCATTGAACTGGCGCAGTCCAGCCCCCGGGACCGCATCGAATACAATTCCGGCAATGTGGCAATTGGTGTAAAGCCCGAGGATGTGCCGCGCATCGACAAATCCCCTGTCGAAGTCATGCGCTCGATTGAAACCGACAACGCCTGGATGGTGATCAAGCGCGTCGAGGAAGATCAGGCCTATCGCGACGTTCTCGAGACATTCGTGCGCGAGGCCAACCGGGCAGCCGGCCGCAAGCCTTCCGACTATTCCGACATCCAGGGATTCATCTTTGTCTCGTCGGCCAACGCCACCACGCCCTTCCACATTGACGCCGAAGAAAACATCCTGATCCAGATCAAGGGTGACAAGTTCGTCCGCACGTTCGACAATGGCGACCGCTGCCTGGTCTCGGAAGAGGAGATGGAACTTTCGCCGTCAAAGCATCGCAACCTTCCTTACGAAGACTGGTTCGAAAGCCGCGCCACCATGCACGCCTTGAAGCCCGGCGATGCCCTGCACATGCCCTATACTGTTCCCCATTGGGTCAGCACGGGCTCAAGCTATTCCATTTCCATGGCCATGACCTGGAAAACACCCGAAGTCATCCGCCTCAACAAGATCCGCACCATGAACGGCACGCTGCGCCGCTTTGGCCTTGTGCAACGCCCGCCCGGAGCCTCACCTTCGCTGGATGCCATGAAAGTGGCGCTGCATGACGGGCTCAATGCCGTGCTCGACCCGCTGCGCAAATCAGAGCGCGTGCGCAAGACCTTGCGCGGCTTGGTTTATGGCAAGAAAGCCAACTACTACCTCGAAGCCAAGCCGAAACAGGCGGGGATGTAAGTAAAAAAGGGCGGATGCCTAAGCACCCGCCCCTCAGTGTTTCTGCCGGTTGGAGGACTTAGGCAGAAAGAATTTTTTCGGCCGTCACATAGGCGTAGCCCAGATCATCAGCCACAGCCTTGTAGGTGACTTTGCCGAAGGCCACATTGAGGCCGTTGCGCAAATGCGCGTCGTCGTCCAGCGCTTTCTTCCAACCCTTGTTGGCAATGGCAAGTGCAAAAGGCAGCGTCACGTTGTTGAGGGCGTAGGTTGAGGTGCGCGCCACGCCGCCCGGCATGTTGGCCACACAATAATGAATGACGCCGTCGACCTCATAGGTCGGGTTGGCGTGGGTGGTGGCCTTTGACGTTTCTGCACAACCGCCCTGGTCAATGGCAACATCGACCAATACTGCACCTTTTTTCCAGGTTGGCAGCATTTTGCGCGTCACCAACTTGGGGGCCGCAGCTCCGGGGATGAGCACGCCACCGATGACCAGGTCAGCCTCGGCGCATTCATCTTCAACAGCGCCTTGCGTGGAATACATGGTCTTCAGGTTGGTGCCGAAGCGGGCCACAAGTTCTTCACAGCGATCTACAGATTTTTCAAGGATCGTGACATCGGCACCAAGGCCAAGCGCCATGGCTGCCGCGTTGGTGCCGACGACGCCACCACCGAGAATGACAACCTTGCCAGGTGCCACACCGGGCACGCCGCCGAGCAACACGCCACGGCCGCCTTGCGCCTTTTCTAGTGCATGGGCGCCACATTGCACCGACATGCGGCCTGCAACCTGCGACATGGGGGCGAGCAACGGAAGACCGCCGCGCGCGCTGGTCACGGTCTCGTAGGCGATGCAAACGGCACCGGAAGCAACAAGGTCTTTCGTTTGTTCCGGATCGGGTGCCAGATGCAAATAGGTGTAGAGGATTTGGCCCTCGCGCAACATTTTGCGCTCGGCGGCTTGCGGTTCCTTGACCTTGACGATCATGTCGGCCTTGGCGAAAATTTCGGGTGCGGACTCGACGATCGTGGCACCAGCCTTTTCGTAGTCGGTGTCCAATGAACCGATTCCGGAGCCAGCCTCGCTCTGCACCCAAACGGTGTGGCCCTGGCGCACCGCCTCACGCACTGACATTGGTGTCATGCCGACGCGATATTCGTGGTTCTTGATTTCTTTCGGTACGCCGATCAGCATTTTCAAAGTTCTCCAGCTTTGAACCAAGAATAGGCGAAACAACCCGAAAGGTTTTTTCAGACTTGATGGGGACTCGAACAAAGATTGGAAAATAATTTCAGATTCTGCTATGAAAACGGAATGATTTCAGTAGAACTTGATAAATCAGACAAAATCATCCTGCAAATACTGCAGCGGAATGCGCAAAGCCCCCTGTCGGAGATTGCCGCGAAGGCCGGCCTTTCCGTGTCCTCCTGCCATCGCCGCATCAAGCAGATGGAAGAGCGTGGGCTTGTCAAAGGCTACAGTGCCACCCTCGACCGGAAGCAGCTGGGGCTTGCCAACGAATTCTTTGTGGAAGTGTCATTGGCGGCCCAGACCGAGGAGGCATTCGAAAAATTCGAGAAGGCCGTGCAGCGCGTTTCGGAGGTGCTGGAATGCCACTTGATGAGTGGGCAGTTTGACTATTTGTTGCGCGTGGTCGCCCGCGACGCCGAAGATTATGAACGCATCCACCGCACAAGGCTGGCGCGGCTGCCCGGCATCCAGCGCATCCAGTCGGCACTTGCCTTGCGCACCATCAAGCCGTGGAGCGGATTTCCGATTGAGTAGCGGCATAATCGTGGCGCAGCATCCAAAAGCCTGCGGTGATGACGATTGCCGCCCCGATACAGGTGTATGCGTCGGGAAAATCACCGAAGAAGACGATTCCGTTGAGCACGGCCCAGAGCAGTCCGGAATATTCAAAGGGGGCAACAAAATTTGCCGCTGCATGGCGATAGGCCTGGATGAAGGAGACAGAGCCGAAGACGCTGAGCAAGCCCATGACCAGCAGCAGGGCTAATTGTTGGCTATCAGGCCAGGTCCAGGGCCGCAGCAGGAAAGCCATTGACCTGTCTTCAATCTGCAACCCGGCAAACAGCGGAGCAGCAAGGCCGACGATAATGCCTACACCCAGATAAGTGATGTTTTGCCAGTTGGCGATGACCTCAGTCCCCACCCGTGATGACAAATGCCGACCCATCATCTGGCCAGCGGCATAGCCAAAGGCCGAATAGAGTGCCAGAAGTGCGGCAATCGAAAAAGCTTCGCTGCCCGGCCGCACCATGATGAGCACACCGGCAAAGCCGGTGATGATGGCGATCCAGCGGTAGAGCGGAACTTTCTCGCCGAGGCTCCAGCCGGAAAGGGCGGCTACAAAAAACGGCATGGTGAAATAGATCGATACGGACGTGGCGATGGGAAGCGCCGCAATGGAAAGCACGAACGCAAAATACGCCGAGCACAGCACGAGCGAACGGCCAACCAGCAGCATCACATGGGTGCGGAACATGTTGCCAAGTGAATTGTTCCAGACAAGCCAACCCAACAGCAGCGGCATCGCAAAGGAGGTTCGGAAGATGACGGTTTCATAGGCCGGAAGATCCCCGCTCACGCCCTTCACAACGGCGTCCTGCATGCTCGCAAAGCCGACGGCCAGGAGAACGTAAACCGCTGCCTTGCTTCGGCTTTGGACAGGAAGGCGGGATGCCATGTCAGCCAAGCGTCCGTATAGTTTCAGCGAGCAACTTGATGCCGGGTTCGATTTTCTTTTCGTCGATGGAGGAGAAGGCAAGGCGGAAATGGTTTCTCGGCGGGAATTTTCCGCCAAAGGTGATACGGCCTGGTTCGATGAATATGCCCCGGCTGGCTGCGGCGATGGCGAGTTTTTCGCTGTCGAGCTTGGCCTGTCCCTTCACCCAATAGGATGTTCCGCCGAAAGACGGATTGCGCGACGACTGGGGCATGTGGTCAGCGAGCGCCTTGCCCATGACTTCCCAGCGGGTGCGGTAGGCCTTGTGCAGACGGCGGATCAGCGTGTCGTGGTGGCCGAGCGACAGGAACAATGCC
>JANNFZ010000107.1:0-1528 GCA_031380375.1 Hyphomicrobiales bacterium | reverse complement strand
TGGTCACGCGGCTTGTGGGCGATTCTGTGACGCTGTCGCCGGAGCTTTTCAAGAGCCGCAAAGGTGCTCCCGCCCGCGCTGCCAGGGCTTTTCGCAAACTTCACAGCTCCGGTGGCGTGTTTGCGTCCCGCTTCGAGCTCTTCGCCATGATCGACGACTACCTGAAGCTGCTTGCAACCAAAGATGTGGATTTGCCCGAGGGCTATCACGATGTGGTCCGGGAAGCCGGCACCATCCGAACTGCACTGGAACGAAACGCGGTGCCGCTTGTGCCCTGCCATTGCGATCCACTTTGTGAAAACTTCCTCGATGCGGGAGAGCGCATGTGGATCGTCGATTGGGAATATTCCGGCATGAACGATCCCATGTGGGATCTGGGCGACCTGTCAGTCGAAGGCGGTTTCACGCCGGAGCAGGACGCGGAATTGCTCAACGCCTATTTCGACGGCCCGCCCTCAGCCCAGGACGAAGCCCGCATGGTAATCTACAAGGCCATGTGCGATCTCTTGTGGACGCTCTGGGGCCTCATCCAGCACGCCAACAAAAATCCCGCCGATGATTTCAACGCCTATGCGCTCAATCGTTTCAATCGCTGCAAGGCGCTGATGGCGACTGCGGAGTTTGCAAGGCATGTGAGGGCGCTGAAGTAAGGAACCTCACGCCCAGCGCACCGCATAAACCTGCGGCAGGTTTCCTGAGACCTGTTGCCAGTCATCGCCGCCGTCTTCACTCACCCAGACATTGCCCGTCGTTGAACCCATGGCCAGTTTTTCGCCTGTGTCATCAATGGCAAGACCGTGACGGAACACCACGTCATAGGCATTTTTCTGCGGCAGGCCCTTTTTAAGACTCTTGAATGTCTTGCCGCCATCGCGGGTGCGCGTGACAATGACCGCTCCATCAACAGGAATGCGCTTTTCATCCTTGATGCCCGGCACAAACCACACGGTATTGGGGTCTTTCGGATGCACCGCCACGCCAAAACCAAATGACGATGGCTTGGCCTTGACCTCGGTCCAGGTGACACCGTCATTCACCGATTTCCAGATGCCGCAGTGGTGCTGAACCCAAAACTTTGAAGGATCGCCTGCACATTGCACCATCATGTGCGGATCCTGCGCATCGGGGTTGCCCGCCTGCTCGATCGGACCCTGGTCGAACTTCATGCCATGGGCCGATTGTTTCCATGTCGAGCCTGCATCTTTCGTCACCCACACGCCACCACAGGAAACGGCGACGCGCACAGTGTTGCAATCGCGAGGGTCCACACAGATTGAATGAATGCCGGGAATGTCGGCCCCGCCGCCCAGCCACTTGTTGCGGTCGGGATGCCGCCACAGGCTTTCCATCATTTCCCAGGTGTTGCCACAGTCCCTTGAACGGAACAGTCCACCCGGCATGGTGCCGCACCAGATCGTGCCTTTTTCCTTGAGGCCGCCGGGCTCCAGCGCCCAGATCATCTGTGTCGTCCATTTGACGGGCTTGCCCCAGCCATCAAGATCGACCAGGCCTTCAGGCTTTTCCGGAT
>JANNFZ010000068.1:0-2024 GCA_031380375.1 Hyphomicrobiales bacterium | reverse complement strand
GAGAGATCGGCAGCGACCCGGCGCTCTTCGCGGGTTTCGCGCATCAGGGCTGTGACTTCCATGGCCATGCGCCGCATGTCGAGTTCGGTCTTGGTGCTGCGGGCGCTGAAGCGGGCAAAGACGATAAGCTGGCCGATTGCGAGAGCTACCAGTGCCACCGCCACCTGGAAGGCGGACATTGCACCACGGCCCAAACCATAAGCGGCCAATCCAATTGCCAAGGCTGCACACAGAGCCACAAGCAACAGCCAAGGCAATTCGCGACTGCTCGCCATTTTTACGCCATCTCACAACACCACGGAAAGACTGTCTTCCTTCCCGTCAATTAGCACCATTTGAGACGATATTACAGGTTTGCGACCGAGGCCAACACTTTCGGCATCTTGTCGAGGAAGATTTCCTCAATCTGTGATTGTGTGATGATGAGGGGTGGCGAGAGGGCGATTGTGTCAGCCGTGATGCGCAGCAGGAAGCCGAAATCATGGAAGGCGTTCTCCATGGCTTTGTAGGCCCGAAGTCCAGGCTTGCCTTCAATTGGCTTCATGTCAATGCCCGCAACCAGGCCGATTGTCCGGATGTCCTCGACCAACGGATGGCCCTGCAAGGTGAAGGCGGCATCGGCCCAAGGCCCTTCCAGCTTTTTGGCGTTCTCGAAAATCTTTTCGTCGCGATAGCAGTCCATCGTGGCGACACCAGCCGCTGCGGCCATCGGATGACCCGTGTAGGTGTAGCCGTGGAACAGCTCGATCACATGGTCAGCACTGTTGGTGAACGTGTCATAAATGCCTTGCCGTACCAGCACGCCACCCATGGGAACGGTGCCGGACGTGACACCCTTGGCAAAGGTCAATAGGTCAGGTGTCACCTCGAAGCGTTCGGCCGCATAAGTGTGGCCGAGACGGCCAAAGCCGGTGATCACTTCATCAAAAATCAGCAGGATGCCGTGCTTGGTGCAGATTTCTCGGAGCTTTTTGAGATAGCCCTTGGGCGGCGGCAACACGCCCGTTGAACCTGCCATGGGTTCGACAATGACGGCGGCGATGGTCGAGGCATCATGCAGTGCGACCATGCGCTCGAGTTCCTCGGCAAGATGCGCACCCCAAGTCGGTTCACCCTTGGTGAAGGCCTGTTCCTTGCGATTGTAGGTGTGGGGCAGGTGGTCAACGCCGGCAATCATGGTGCCGAACCACTTGCGATTGGCCACCATCCCCCCCACGGATATGCCGCCGAAATTGACACCGTGATAGCCACGCTCACGGCCAATGAGCCTTGTACGCGAAGCTTCGCCCCTTGCCCGGTGATAGGCCAAGGCAATTTTCAGCGCACTGTCGGCGGCTTCCGAACCGGAGTTGCAGAAGAAGGCATAGTTCAAATCGTCAGGTGCCATGGTGGTGAGGCGCGACGCAAGTTCAAACACTTTCGGGTGGCCGTATTGGAAGGTCGGCGCAAAATCGAGTTCCGCCGCCGATTGCTGGATCGCCTTGACGATGGGGTCGCGGCAATGCCCGGCGTTGCAGCACCAGAGACCGGCACTGCCATCAAGAATGGGGCGGCCCTGCAGGTCGAAATAATGCATGTCCTTGGCCCGCGCAATGAGGCGTGGACGCTTCTTGAAGGCCCGGTTCGGCGTGAAGCCCATCCAGAACGGCTCAAGATTGTTGGGCGAGGGATCAAAAGTTGAGGGCGAAACCGGCTTGTTCATGACAAGGCACTCCTGGAGGCGTATTCAGCGTTGTCCCGCAATAGCAGATCGCTCCCCGCTTGGGAAACCGGCCAGTGCCGACAATTGCCACCTGCCAGATTTCGGTCCAACATCAAGTCAGCGGCATAAAAAGGGAGACCACCATGGCGGGGGCAATTCAAAAATTGGGTCTTCTGGTGTTGGGCGCGGGTTTGGCATTCAGCACCGTTGAAGCTACCGCTGGTGCCGTCGTTGACGCTGCCTACAAGGCCGAGGCGCTCGCCTCCGAAGGCAAGAATGCCGAAGCACTCGCGGCAATCGAGGATGCGCGGGAAGCGATCTG
>JANNFZ010000045.1:0-1510 GCA_031380375.1 Hyphomicrobiales bacterium | reverse complement strand
GGTGATGGGCCGGGCTTCGGCCGCCAATGGCAGTGCATCGCGTGTTTGTGTCGTGTTGTACGTCGCCTTCCAGCCTAAGTTCTGGATGCCCTGCTCGAGCACCGCCGCGGCTCGATCGGTGCGCTCGCCGCCTGTGGCCTCACCTAGCACCACGGCCATTAAGCGCTGACCCTCGCGCGTGGCACTGGCCACCACGTTAAATCCGCTGTCGCAGATAAAGCCGGTCTTCATGCCATCGGCGCCGTCAAAGGTTTTGAGAAGGCCGTTATGAGTGCCCATGCGGATCTTGCCGTAACGCATTTCCTGCATACCCCATAGGTATGCGTATTGCGGATATTCCGAAAATGTTGCGCGGGCCAATCGCGCCAGGTCACGGGCCGTGGTTACTTGCAGGGGTGCTGGCAAGCCATTGGGATTTACAAACGTGGTGCGCGACATGCCTAACCGCCTGGCGGTGTTGTTCATGAGCGCGACGAACGCCGTGTCGCTACCTGAAATGGCTTCAGCCAGCATCATCGCGACGTCGTTGGCCGATTTGACAATCAGCGCCTGAAGAGCGGTTTCAACCGTCATTTCGGCGCCGATGGGTAGACCAACTTTGCTTGGGCTCTGCTGAAAAGCCAGTTCAGTGCAGTTTATTTTTTGGTCGAGCTTTAATTTGCCATCTTTGATGGCCTCGAAGGTCAGATAGGCGGTCATGATTTTGGTCAGTGAAGCGGGGTGCCACTCGTCGTCGAGATCCTCCGAGTAGAGCACCTTGCCGCTCACAGGGTCGAACAGCAGGGTGGGACCGGCGTAAACTGCCGTCGTCCCCAACCCGATCAGCGCCGCGAGGGCGGTGGCCATCGACCGCAACCGCATACTAAAACCCCTCATGCTGCACTCGCTCAATATGCTTCAAGAAAGCGGGCATTTAGCACTCTTTGGGCGGCGGCGGCAATGCACCTGGAACGAATGGTTATGGGCTGTGGAGTGGAGGTCGCACTCGAGCGGCGCCATTCCTGACACTACTGGCAGGTTCAATCAGGTGAGGGTGTCATTTGACAGTCAAATGACCATTAAAAAGCAGGTGGTGCCCCAGGCCGGACTCGAACCAGCACGCCTCTCGGCCTCGCATTTTGAGTGCGAGAAGTCTACCAATTTCATCACTGGGGCAGTGCCTGACAACGCCCTTCTATAGGTGTCGCAGATGGGCCGTCAAACACTTTGCTTGGCGCATGGCAACTCCCCTGCCGGGGAGCTGGCCGCCATGCGCGAGCTCTGCGAGCGTACTGGCCCGCTGCCAGAAGGACAATTGGGACGCGCCAAACAAAGACACTTCCTATTTCCAGCTGAAGTTCGAACGGCCCGTGCCATGCACGTGCTCGACGATTTCAACCGCTTGCCCGACCTTGGGCTCGGAGGTTTTGAGAACCAGGACCTGCGCCGTGCGTCCGTCGTCGAGCTTGACGTTGACCGAAAGGCCTGTCTCGACGATCTGCGTACTCATGCCGTTGGCCGTCAAGACTTC
>JANNFZ010000041.1:0-4697 GCA_031380375.1 Hyphomicrobiales bacterium | reverse complement strand
TCATAGCCGAGAAGCCAAGGCGCGGCAAACTGTTGATTGTCTCAGTGCATGTCCCGCCAAAGTGTGAAGCAGTTTGGCGGCAAGGACATGCACAAACATAATGATTTGGCGCGAATCCCTTCGGCAAGCCTCAAATGGCTTGCCGGGAAGCGCGCCTGGTCAGGTTTTTGACCCGGCCCGTTAGGGGAACTGGCTCTTGTGCCAATTGCCATTCTGCTATGAAAATGACCGAACAAGGATTTCCGCCATGACCCAGCCTATGCTCCCTGCCCGCGCCGATGTCGTGATCATCGGTGGTGGCATTGTCGGCTGCTCCATCGCCTATCACCTGACGAAAATCGGCATCACCAATGTTGTTTTGCTGGAGCGGAAACAACTGACTTCCGGAACCACCTGGCATGCAGCGGGACTCGTCGGGCAATTACGCGCCAGCCGCAACCTGACGGAACTGGCGAAATACACAACCAGCCTGTTTGAGGGACTGGAGAAGGAAACTGGCCAGGCCACCGGCTTCAAGCAGAATGGTTCGATTTCGCTGGCCCTCAATGACGGCAGGCTTGAGGAGCTTCTTCGCGGGGCCTCCATGGCAAAGAATTTTGGGCTGGATGTCAATGTCATTTCATTGGATGAAATCAAGGAGCGCATTCCGCACTACAACCTCGATGGCGTCAAAGGTGGTGTGTTCCTGCCCAAGGATGGCCAGCTCAACCCGATCGACGTGACGCAAGCCCTGGCTGCCGGAGCCCGAAGCCGTGGCGCCAAAATCCATGAAAACACCAAGGTCACCCGCATCCTCACCGAAAACGGCAAGGCCACAGGTGTTGAAACCGCATCAGGCACGGTCATGGCCGACAAGGTCGTGGTGGCCAGCGGCATGTGGTCCCGCGATCTTGGCCGTTCCATCGGCGTCAACATCCCGCTCCATGCTTGCGAACATTTCTACATTGTCTCGGAACCCATCGCCGACCTGCCGCGCAACATGCCGGTGGTGCGCGTGCCCGATGAATGCACGTATTACAAGGAGGACGCGGGCAAGCTGATGGTCGGCGCTTTTGAGCCCAAGGCCAAGGCCTGGGGCGGCGGTGGCATCGACGACGAACATGCCTTCGTCACCCTGCCCGAGGACATGGACCACTTCGAACCCATTCTCGCCGCTGCCATCAACCGCGTGCCTTTGCTGGAAACAGCGGGCATCCAATTGTTTTTCAACGGACCGGAGAGCTTCACGCCCGACGTGCGTTACTATCTCGGCGAAGCACCGGAAGTGAAAGACTTGTTTGTCGCCACGGGCTTCAATTCCATCGGCATACAATCTTCCGGCGGTGCCGGGTTGGTGTTGTCGCAATGGATCAAGAACGGCCACCCGCCCATGGATGTAAACGGCATGGATATCCGCCGCATCCACCCCTTCCAGTCGGTGAAGAAATATGTGGCGGCGCGGGTGACGGAATCCCTTGGCCTGCTCTACGCCATGCATTGGCCCTATCGTCAGGCGGAAACGGCGCGTGGCGTCAGGCGCTCGCCCATTCATCAGTACACAGATAAACTGGGCGCGGTGTTCGGCGAGGTCAATGGCTGGGAAAGGCCGAACTGGTATGCCCGCGATGGCGTGAAGCGCGAGTATGAGTATTCATATGGCCGCCAGAACTGGTTCCCTTGCGCGCAATATGAAGCCGACAAATTGCAGAACGACGTGGTGTTTTTCGACCAGTCGTCATTCGCCAAGTACAAAGTCGAGGGCCGTGATGCCTTGAAGGTCTTGAACCGCGTCTCCGCCAACAACATCGACGTCGAACCAGGGCGCATTGTCTACACGCAATGGCTCAACGAACGCGGCGGCATCGAGGCCGACCTGACGGTCACCCGCCTTGGCGAACAGGAATTCATGGTGGTCACGGGGTCGGTTCCCCAGGTCCGCGACATGGCTTGGCTCAAGCGCCACATCGGTGATGCAAATTGCGTGGCGGTAGATGTCACATCCGGCCTGCCGATGATCACCATCATGGGTCCAAAATCGCGGGCCCTGCTGCACAAACTCTCGGGCGCCGACCTTTCCAACGCAGCCTTCCCCTTCGGCACGTCACAGGAAATTGAAATTGGTTGCGCAAGGGTGCGCGCTTCGCGCATCACCTATGTCGGCGAATTGGGCTGGGAGCTGTATGTGCCTGCCGAATTTGCCGCCCATGTCATGGAAACACTGCTTGAGGCAGGCCCGGAATTCGGCCTTGCCCCCGCCGGCATGCACGGCATGAACAATGGCCGCATGGAAAAGGGCTACCGCCATTGGGGCCACGACATTGCCGACGAGGACACGCCGATTGAAGCGGGCCTTGGCTTTGCCATCGCCTGGGACAAGCCGGGAGGCTTTATTGGCCGCGATGCGTTGCTCAGACAAAAAGCCGTGAAGGTGCAACCCAAACGCATGGTGGCATTGGCCCTTGAGGATGACAGTGCCGCAGCCCCGATGATCTATCACGAGGAACCGATCTACCGGAACGGCGTGAATGTCGGTTCCACCACATCAGGAGCCTTTGGCCACCGGGTCGGAAAGTCCCTGGGGCTTGGTTACGTAAAGCATGCTGATGGGGTGACGGCAGACTGGCTCGCCTCGGGCACCTGGGAGATCGAACTGGCCTGGAAAAAATGCGCCGCAAAAGTGCAGTTCCAGTGCTTCTATGACCCCAAGGGCGAAAAGATCAAGCAGTAGAGACCTGAAGTTTTTGGTCAGCCGGAGTTTCCGCTTTTGACCCAACGCGGACTCCACCCAATTTTTGTTTCTGCAATTGCCCAAGAGTTGCGGATGTTCGATCGTCCCCGTAACGTTACAGCCTTCGCTGTAACGATTGATCCGTGAGAAGGAAACGCCATGGAACTGCCCGGAGAAATATTCCTGTTCAATCTGTCCCTGCTCGCCATCACATTTTCGGCGGTTTCGGCCCTCGTCACGTTGCTGCGCCAGGCGGTGGGTGGCAAGCTGTCCAACTTCGACGTTTTTCTGGTCAACGCCTATGTCTCACATGGATTTGTTCTGGCGATCTGTTCAGTGTTGCCACCGCTGATTGCCCAGTCCGGGCTTCCACTGCCGTTGGTCTGGACCGTGGCAAGTGGGCTCGCAGCGGTTTTTTTGGCAGTCGATATCGCAAACACGATGCGCCATCGGAGTGCTGCCACCAAGGCCTCGATGCCGTTTGCGACAATGGTCGCATTGGCATTGCACTGGTTTGCCGTTTTGCTCCTGCTGGCAAATGCCATGGTTCCGGCAATTCGAGGCATTTTCCTGTTTGAAGTTGCCCTGACGATTTGTCTGGCGACGATCATGTGGGCTTTTGTGCGTCGCATTGCATCGCTCAAGAGCGATCATCCGAGCGGTGATTGGGATTCGAAGCAAAATTAAAACAGGGCTCAATTAACCTCTGCTGTTGGCCCGAGACAACTCCAGCACCTACTGCAGCACAGCTGGCCAATAGCCATTGGCCCTTGCGATATTGCCGGGGATATCGCGCTTCCAAACCTGGCGAATGCCCGGCGACAGGTTGACGTAGAGTTTGCTGCCGTGGACCGTCCATGCCTCAGGATCACCCGGTGCCGTGCTGCCCTTGGAAACGGCATAGGCGCAATAGCCGCCATATTGGGGCGCAAAGGCCTCGGGAGTCGCTTTGAATGCCGCGAGGTTGGCGGCGCTTGCAAACAACCACACTGCCCCTTTCCATTCGGTCTTGAAGTCGATTGCGCCTTGCATTGGGCCACCCTCGCCAAAATAGGACACCGCATCATAGCCGGAAAGTGCTGCTCCCATTTCGCCGCCCGTGAAAATTTCCGGTTCCGAAGCAAAGGCCTTGAGTGGCGCAAAGCACAGTGGAAGTGCAAGAAAATGGCGTCGTTTCATTGGCATGCTCCGTTGGACTGCCCCGCAACATAGCCCGCCAAAGGTCAATTGACTAAACACCTTGCCGCATGTTTTGATCAACAGACCGTGACGGAATGTTCGGCAGATATGAACAAATGTTCTTTATTCCGAACGCTTCTCGTTCTATATTCCGCGTGTTCATCCACAGGAGGCTCCCATGGCACTGCAACTTGGCGATATCGCACCTGATTTCGAGGCCGACACCACGGAAGGCCGCATTAAATTCCATGAGTTTATCGAAGGCTCCTGGGTTGTCATGGTCTCGCACCCCAAGGATTTCACGCCCGTCTGCACCACCGAGCTTGGTGCGATGGCGCTCAAGTCCGGCGAATTCAAAAAGCGCGGCGTCAAGCTCATCGGCATTTCGGTCGATAGCGTTGACGACCATCTGCGCTGGAAAAATGACATCAAGGATGTGACCGGTGCTGACGTGCAATATCCGATGATCGGCGACAGCAACATGACCGTCGCCAAACTTTACGGCATGATCCACCCCAATGCCTCAGGCGACGCCAAGGGCCGTACCGCCGCCGACAACCAGACTGTGCGCAATGTTTTCATCATCGGACCGGACAAGAAGATCAAGCTGATCATCACCTACCCCATGAGCACAGGCCGCAACTTCGACGAGATCCTGCGCGTGGTTGACTCACTCCAACTCACCGCCACCAAGTCTGTGGCAACCCCTGCCGACTGGAAGCCCGGCGACAAGGCGATCATCCTCGCTTCAATCTCGGATGAGGCGGCCAAGGAAAAATTCCCGCAAGTCTGGAAAACCGTGAAGCCTTAC
>JANNFZ010000572.1:0-8153 GCA_031380375.1 Hyphomicrobiales bacterium | reverse complement strand
CATGCGGTCGGCAAGAGGACGGAGACCTGGCACGGAACGCCCTCCGGGCAACGCGGCAGCTGCCGGCGTTCTATTGGACCGGCGACACTCCTATGCGCTGTCTGCGCGAGGCGATCGGCGGAACGGCGCGATATGCCTATTCGCATCACATTCAACGCCTGATGGTGACGGGGAACTTTGCCCTGTTGGCTGGCGTCGCGCCACGCGAAATCGAGCGCTGGTATCTCGCCGTCTACGCCGATGCGTTCGAATGGGTTGAGATGCCCAACACATTGGGTATGGCGGTTTTCGCGGATGGTGGCCAAATGGCATCCAAGCCTTATGCCGCTTCGGGGGCCTACATCGACCGCATGTCGGACTTTTGTGCAAAATGCGCTTACGACGTGAAGCAGAAATCGGGTCCAAATGCCTGCCCGTTCAATTATCTCTACTGGGCCTTTCTGATCCGGCAGAAAGACCGCCTGGCGCGCAATCCCCGGCTTGCCATGCCCTACCGGACACTTGCAGGGTGGCCGCCGGAACGCCAGAAGGCGATTGTCGCCGAGGCTGACGGCTTTCTCGACGGGCTCTGACAATGTCGTTGTGGCGGCCCGTGGGCATAACCTTGAATTGCAAGATTGACGTTTTGTAATCCTGTGCTAGCCTTGCAGCTGGGGGCTAAGTCCGGAGGACGTTAGCCATGACGCGACTGCAATCGGCCGGAGCCATCCGCACAGTAATCCACGCGATGCTGTTCGTTTTCGCTTTTTGGATGACGATGGCCGGGCCATCGCAGTTCTCCCCGACGCCTGCATTCGCTGAAAATTCATGTACTGTGCACGCCAACCAGTGTGGCTGCGCCACATGTGGCTGCGGCGGCATCGATATTCCAAAACAGCCGACATGCCCGCAAGGCCAGCAACTCTACGACGATTATTGCCTGCCATCCTGTCCTGACGGCTGGATGCGTTATCCCGGAAACCCGGGCCTGTGCAGCCCGCCTTGCGACCATGGCTGCCCCGAAGGCTGGGACCAGGTGCCGCTGCCGCAATGCCCCGATGGCTATTACCGCGACATCACCAATCCCGATTTCTGCGCCGTGGACCAGGACCGCCTGAAGAATGCCGACAATTGCCCGTCAGGCATGAGCTATCACACCGACCTCGGCCAATGTGCTGTTGATTGTCCTGCCGGTTATTACAACGGCAGCAATGGTCTGTGCCAAAGCTATTATGAGCGCGAATGCCCGCAAGGCTACGGTCGCGATCCCGAGTCCGGAAAATGCACACCACCCGGTGTGTGGCCTCCGGGCTACAAGTGGATTTGTCTGCCCCATTGCCCGCCGGGATTCCTGCGCGACATCAACCAGCCAACGCGCTGCATTCCGCCGCCGGAACGCTGCCCCGACCAATATGAGCCCTATGATGGCAAGTGTGTGCCGGTCTGCGACGAAGGCACCCAGCGTGACCCCTATGGCTATTGCGTACCGCCGCGTTGCCCCGAAGGCACATATCCAAACCTGCGCGGTCAGTGCCAGGAACCGGAATGCCCTCCCGGCAGCGACAATGTGCGTGGCCAGTGTGTGCCGCCTTGTGATGAAGGCTACAGCCGTGGCGACGATGGCCAATGCACGCCGCCGGACGACGACTGCCCGACCGACACCGAACGCTTCAACGGCCAGTGCATGCCGCTTTGCGATCGTGGCACCATCCGCAATGAAAACGGCGAATGCCTGCCGCCGGACGATGGCTGCGAACCCGGAACCGAATTGGTCCTCGGCCAGTGTGTGCCACCCTGTCGCATCGGCACTTTGCGCGACAACGATGGCCGCTGCATCCCCACGGGTTGCCCGCAAGGTGAAGTCAAGTTCAACGGCAAATGCGTGCCGCGCTGCCCGCCTGACCAGCTGCGCGCCGACAATGGCCGTTGCGTCTGCCCACGCGGAACCGACACGTTCCAGGGCAAATGCGTGCCGACCTGTCGTCAGGGTCTTGTCCGCGCTGACAATGGCCGCTGCGTTTGTCCGCAGGGGCTTGAGTTCCTCGGTGGCAAATGTGTGCCGCCGTGCGACCGTGGCCTCACCCGCGACAAGAACGGCCGTTGCGTGCCGCGCGCCTGCGAAGACGGCTTGACGCGCTTCCAGGGCAAATGCGTGCCGGAATGCAAGCGCACGTTTGTTCGCGCCAACAATGGCCGTTGCGTCTGCCCGCAAGGCCTGCGCGTCGGACAGAGCGGCTTCTGCGAAACGCCGCCTGTGCAGCGCGAGTGCCAGAAGGGCTTCCGGCGCAATGAGGATGGCGATTGCGAACGCATCCGCCTTGTGCCGAAGGTCTGCGGTGACGGCTTCTACTTCAACAAGGGCCGCCAGACTTGCCTGCCCATTCCTGATGACCAGATCGAAGAGCCGCCAATTCTCAAGCGGCCGCAATTGCAGATCAATCCGGAACTGTTGCAGCAGTTGATCCCGCTGCAGAAGAAGCCAAAACCCATCCGTCCGCTGGTTACCCAGCCGCAGGATGACGGCGGCATCAACGTCCAGGTGCCATGTCCGAAAGGCTTCTTCCGCGATCCGAACGGACGCTGCGTGGAAGGTTGAGTTTCGAGCAATCTGGCCCCCATCTCCGGATGGGGGCTTTTTTTTTGAGGGAGTGGAATAATGGCGACGCGCAAATGGAAATCAGAATTTATCGTCAACACCACGACGGCTGAGACACAGCGCAATTCCGTGGTCACGGCGTTGGCTGACGGTGGCTTTGTCATTGCCTGGTTGAATGACACGGCGGCTGTGAATGGAGATGCCGTGTTCTTCCAACGCTATGACGCACTTGGCAACAAGCTGGGATTGGAAACTGCAATTCCCCAGGCTTCCAATTTTGGCAGCGATTATATCCCCGCCATCACAACGCTCAGCGATGGCCGCTTCTACATTGCACGGCCTGAACTATTTGTCCCTTTCGGGGACACCGACATCATGGGCACGGTCTTCAATCCTGACGGGACTGTTTCCTATGACTTGGCCGCTTCGCAGCTCATCCTTGACAATGACACCGAGGCCACCGTGGCCGGGCTTGCAGGCGGGGCGACAGTCACAGTCTACCGTGATGCCAGCCTGAATGGCGGCGATATCTTGTTTAGGGTCTTCAACAGTCTTGGCGTGCCAGGTTCCGCCCTGTCTTTCACGGCTAACACTAACCCCGGAACGCTGGCCAATCTGCAAAACCAGCCCCAGGTCGCTGCCAACGCCGCCGGAGACAAGTTTGCCGTTGTGTGGGGGGACACGGGCCTCAATGCAGGAGACATCCGCGTCAGGGTGTTTGATTATGACTCCGTCACCAATGTCGCAACCGAATACAAGTCAGAATTTGCTGTCAATTCCATCGTGGATGATGCCCAGACTGCGCCAGATATCGCCTTTCTCGACAATAATCGGTTTGTCGTCGCTTGGCAGACGTACGCCACCAGCGTCTCGCATGGCGATGGCAGTATTACAGCCATCAAATACGCCATCTACGACATTGACGGGACAATGCTGCTGGGTGAAAGATTGGCCAACACGACCGTTGCTTATGAACAGTTTACTCCCCAGATTGCGTCGCTCTCAAACGGCAATTTCGTTATTGCGTGGACTGACGCCAGCGGAATTGGAGTGGACAGCAGCGGCGCTTCGATCAAGCTGCAAGCCTTCAATAGCGTGGGTGACAAGATTGGTGGAGAAATCACGGTCAACACCACGACCACAAACATCCAGGAATCTGTTTCACTTGCAGCCTTGAATGATGGCCGCGTGGTCGTGACGTGGACTGACAACAGCGATGGCACCGGCGACATCCGCGCCCAAATTGTTGATCCGCGCGACGGCATTGTTGACGGCACAAGCGGGGCAGACAGGCTATATGGCCATGACGCCATTGGCGACATCATGAGTGGCGGGGCGGGCGAAGACACGCTCTTGGGTCTTGATGGTTCCGACCAGCTCTATGGCGGCGAAGACGGAGACTTTCTCAATGGCGGCCTCGGCACCGACACCATGGACGGTGGTGCCGGAATGGACATCTACATTGTCGACAATGCCAATGACGTGATTGTCGAGCGGGCGGGCGTCAGCGTCGGTGACAGCGTTTACAGTACTGTGTCCTATGTTCTCAATGCAGGCGTTGCGGTTGAAAGCCTGGCGGCAGCCCCCGGATCGGGTGCCATAAACCTCACAGGCAACGGCTTTGCCCAAAACCTGATAGGCAACAGTCTCAACAATACGCTTGATGGTGGCGCGGACGCGCTTCAGGACAGCCTCACCGGCGGTGCCGGAAATGACACCTACATCATCCGCTCCGGCAATGACCTGATCTTTGAAAGCGGCGGTCAGGGCACCGCCGACCGGGTGCGCGTGACTGTCAGCTTTGCATTGGCGGCGGACGACAACATTGAATTCCTCGAAACCCTTGTGCCTACGGGTGTCGGCGGAATCAATCTCACAGGCAATGGCATCGCCCAGACCATCACCGGCAACAATGGCGCGAATATCATTCGCGGTGCAGGCGGCATCGACCAGTTGCGCGGCAATCTCGGCAATGACAGTTTCCACTATGCCCTGCAAAGCGAAGGCAATGACAAGGTTTTGGATTTTTCGTCCAATGCCGTTGGCAACAATGACCGCTTCACCTTCCTCAATGGCAATTTCAACAACGTCGGCCTTGGCGTGTTGCAGGCCCCCGAGTTCCAGTCAGGAGTCTCAAACGTTGCTCTGGCAGCGGGGGTGCGGTTTTTCTACGAAACCGACACGCATATCCTGCGTTATGATTCCAATGGCAGTGGTGCTGGCGGAGCATCAGTCATCGCCACGCTGCAGGCCAGTGCGACGTTTGTCATCGGCGATATTCTGATTATTTGAGTGGGTTGAAACCCCTTCGAGGCTCCCCCGGAGCAAGACCGGGGTCGCACCTCAGGGTGAGGTAGTCTCTTGAGTTTCCTCATGCTGAGGTGCTCACGGCAAAGCCGTAAGCCTCGAAGCACTAAGCATCCAATCCAGGGATCAGCACCAGCACACAGCCGGCGATTTTCCAGGTGCCGTCCGGTTGCTTTTCCATGGAATAGTTGGCCTCATAGGTTTTGCCGTCGACACCCCTGATGCGCACGCGCTGGGCCGGGCGGCCAAGGCCATCAACGTAGTTTTCGCCAAAATCATAGCCCTCGTTGCGGTAAACCGGCTGGTAGCCCTGTTTGACCATGGCCATGAACACGTCAACTGTGGGAAACGAGAACTTCACGATGGGAGCGGCAAAGCCATAGGCTGCCCCGGCATCATCGGCGGCAAAAGCCTGCAACTGGCCGGTGATCACCTGCTGCACGGCGGCTTTGTCGGTGGCCGACAAGGGTTCGGCCCGGGCAAAACCCAGGCTTACAAACAGGGTGAGGACAACAAGCAAAATGCGGGTCAAATTCGCCTCCATGGTGCCTGCGACCTAGTCTGGCACATATCAAGGCTACGGCAAGAATTCCCTCCCGGTTCAGTGTGCGGTGCAGCACCATGTATCGCTTGACGCTTCCATGAGTCAGTGTTGAACTTGCAACAGCCAAGTTCGCACGGCCAGTTGCGGACATGTGGGAGGAACGAAATGCCGAAAATTTCCATGAAGGTGAACGGGCAGGCGGTCACTGGCGAAGTCCAGGGCAACACGCTTCTGGTGGATTTCCTGCGCGGCAACCTGGGCCTCACCGGAACCCATGTGGGTTGTGACACCAGCCAGTGCGGTGCGTGTGTGGTCATTGTCGATGGCAAGGGTATCAAGTCCTGCACCGCACTCGCCGCATCGTGCAATGGCGCAAGCGTGACCACCATCGAGGGCCTGGCCAAGGACAGCAAGCTGCATCCGATGCAGGAAGCCTTCCGCGAGCATCATGGATTGCAATGCGGCTTCTGCACGCCGGGCATGATCATGGCGGCCATCGACCTTGTGAAGCGCGAAGGCAAGACGCTCGATGAAAAAACAATCCGGCACGGGTTGGATGGCAATATCTGCCGCTGCACCGGCTATCACAACATTGTCAAGGCCGTGCAGGCCGGCGCAGCGAACATGTAAGCGGGAGGCAACGACCATGACTGCCACAGGAATCGGCGCTTCTGTCAAGCGCAAGGAAGACCAGAGGTTCATTACCGGCAAGGGCCGCTACACCGACGACGTGAACAGGCCGGGCCAATGCCACGCCGTGTTCGTGCGCAGCCCCCACGCCCATGCCAGGATCGTGTCGATCAACACGGCCAAGGCCGCGAAGATGCCGGGTGTGGTTGCTGTCTACACGGGTGCCGACTCGGCGGCAGACAAAGTGGGCAACCTGCCCTGTGCCTGGACGATCAACTTCCGCGACGGAAGACCGATGCGGGCCGGGGCCCATCCTGTTTTGGCGACTGGCAAAGTGCGCTATGTCGGGGACCAGCTCGCCGTGGTGATCGCTGAATCAAAAAGCCAGGCGCAGCGCGCGGCGGCAGCGGTGAAAGTGACCTACGAAGTGCTGCCGCATGTGACCGAAACGGCCAAGGCCTTCAAATCCAAAGTCGTCATTCACGACGAGGCGCCCGACAACCAGGCCTGGGACTGGGCGCTCGGCAACGAAGACGGGACCAATGCGGCCATCGCCTCGGCGCACCATGTGACGACGCTTGAGTTCAACAACCAGCGGCTTGTTCCAAACGCCATGGAGCCCCGCGCCTGCAACGCCTCCTATGACGCGGCGTCGGGCAGCTTCACGGTGTTCTGCAACAGCCAGAACCCGCATGTGCTTCGCCTCGTGCTTTCGGCCTTCAGCGGCCTTGCGCCGGAAAACCAGATCCGCGTCATCTCGCCTGACATGGGCGGCGGTTTCGGTTCGAAGATTCCGATTTACGCAGAGGAAGTGGTGTGCACATGGGCCTCGCGCAAGGTTGGCGGCAGGCCGGTCAAGTGGACAGCCGACCGCACCGAGTCTTTCCTCGCTGATGCCCATGGCCGCGACCATGTAACGAAGGCTGAAATGGCGACCGACGCATCGGGCCATATCACCGGACTTCGCATCCGCACCACGGCGGCGATGGGCGGATATCTTTCAAGCTTCGGCCCACTGATCCCCACCATCCTCTATGCGCCGCTGTTGTCGGGGCAATACGACATTCCCAACATCTTCCTGCATGTCGACGGCGTCTACACCAATACAGCACCCACCGATGCCTATCGCGGCGCCGGACGCCCGGAAGCTGCCTATCTCGTTGAGCGCCTGGTTGAAACCGCGGCGCGCGAACGCAAGATGGACCCGGCCGAATTCCGCCGCCTCAACATGATCAGGACGTTCCCGCACCAGACGCCGGTGTTCGTGGCCTACGACAATGGTGACTATATAGCGGCGCTCGACAAGGCCCTCGAACTTTCCGACTACAAGGGCTTCAAGGCGCGCAAGGCGGAGGCAGCCAAACGCGGCATGCTGCGCGGCATAGGCTTTTCGGCCTATATCGAGGCTTGCGGATTGGCGCCATCGAACATCGCGGGCAAGCTCGGCTCAGCCGTCGCTTTCTGGGAGTCGGCGGAAATCCGCGTGAACCCCATTGGCACCGTCGAGGTGCTGACTGGCTCCCACAGCCACGGGCAGGGGCATGAGACGACGTTTGCGCAGGTTGTTTCGGACCGGCTTGGCATCGGCTTTGACGCTGTATCGGTGGTCCATGGCGACACTGACAAGGTGCAGTTCGGTATGGGCACCTATGGCTCGCGCTCGGCGGCCGTCGGCATCACCGCCATTCTCAAGGCACTCGACAAGATCGAGGCCAAGGGCAAGCGGATTGCCGCCTCGCTCATGGAAGCATCAGCCGACGATGTGGAGTTCAAGAACGGCAGTTTCACTGTCAAAGGCACCGACAAGAGTGTGGCCTTTGGAGCGGTGGCCTTCCAGGCCTATGTGCCCCACAAAATGAACACGGCGGAAATCGAGCCGGGCCTCAAGGAAAGCGCCTTCCACGACCCTACGGACTTTGTGTTTCCGGCAGGCGTCCACATCTGCGAAGTGGAGGTGGACCCGGAAACGGGCCGGACCACGATTGTTGACTACACAGCCGTCGACGACTTTGGCCAGCTTATCAATCCGATGATCGTCGAAGGGCAGGTCCATGGCGGCATTGTGCAGGGCATCGGCCAGGCGCTGACCGAAGCTTG
>JANNFZ010000571.1:0-4190 GCA_031380375.1 Hyphomicrobiales bacterium | reverse complement strand
CTCCGGCCCGGCCCCAATGGCGAGACGCCGGAAGTTTTCACCAAAACACCGATGGTGAAGAAGGCCCGCGAGGGCGTCATGGACTTCCTGCTGATCAATCACCCGCTCGATTGCCCAATCTGCGACCAGGGTGGCGAATGTGATCTTCAGGACCAGGCCATGGCCTTTGGCATTTCCAAGAACCGCTATCATGAAAACAAGCGGGCCGTGGAAGACAAGAATCTTGGACCACTCGTCAAAACCGAAATGACCCGCTGCATCCAGTGCACGCGCTGTGTGCGTTTCACGACCGAGATCGCCGGTGTCAATGAAATGGGTGCCACCGGCCGTGGCGAGGACATGGAAATCACCACTTATCTCGACAAAGCCATCACGTCGGAACTGCAAGGCAATATCATCGACCTTTGCCCGGTGGGTGCGCTGACCTCGAAGCCCTATGAGTTCAAGGCCAGGCCCTGGGAGTTGCGCAAGACCGAAACCATTGACGTTATGGATGCCTTGGGTTCGAATATTCGCGTTGATGTGCGCGGACGCGAAGTGCTGCGCATCCTGCCGCGCACCCATGAGGATGTGAACGAGGAATGGATTTCCGACAAGACACGCTTTGTCTGGGACGGTTTGCGCACCCAGCGCCTCGACCAGCCCTATGTGCGCGAGCTTGGAAAGCTGCGCCCGGCAACCTGGGCCGAGGCACTGTCCCGCGTCGCGCAGAAAATGAAAGCAGCGGGGCGCGCCAAGACCGGCATTCTGCTCGGTGATCTCGTTTCGGCAGAGGAAGCCTTCGCACTCAAGACCATGGCCATGGCATTGGACATCGCCAACATTGATTGCCGCCAGGATGGGTCGCCGCTCGGCGAGCATGGCGGACGCGCCGGATATCTTTTCAATTCGGCAATCAAGGGCATCGACGAGGCTGATGCGATTCTGTTGATCGGCTGCAATCCGCGCCTCGAAGCACCGGTTCTCAATGCCCGTATCAAGCGCCGCGCCAATCGCGGTGGATGCACCATTGGAGTCATCGGCGAGAAGGCCGACCTCACCTATAGTTATCATTACATGGGTGCGGGGCCGGAGACACTGGCGACGCTCGTTGATCATCCCGCCGCCAAGGCCCAGAAACCGATGATGATCATCGGCCAGGGGGCCTTGTCCCGCGGTGATGGTGCAGCCGTGCTGGCACTCGCGGCCAAGGCTGCGGCGGCCATTGGCGTGGTTCGTGGCGATTGGAACGGTTTCAATATTTTGCACACGGCGGCGGGCCGCGTCGGAGCACTTGATATCTGTGCGCTGCCCGGCGAAAACGGTTTGTCGACACGCGGCATTGTTGCCGCGGCGGGTGCAGGCAAATTGGATGTTGTGCTGCTCGCGGGTGCCGACGAAATCGACACAACAGCACTGGGCTCAGGTTTCGTTGTATACATAGGCTCGCATGGCGATGCCGGTGCCAATCGCGCCGATGTCATTCTGCCAGGAGCCGCTTACACCGAAAAATCGGCAACTTATGTCAACACCGAAGGCCGCGCCCAAATGGCCATGCGGGCTGCATTCCCGCCGGGTGACGCCCGCGAGGATTGGGCGATCTACAGGCAACTGGCTGACCAGTTGGGCGTCGCGCCACAATGGTCAACGCTCGACGGATTGCGCGCTGCCATGTACAAGGTGGCGCCGCACCTTGCCGAGCTTGATGTCGTCCACAGGGCCGATGCCGATGCGTTGTCGGAATTGGCGCAAGGCGAGGGGCCGTGCGACAAGGCCGGCTTCGCCTCGCCGATCAAGGATTTCTACCTGACCAATCCGATTGCCCGGGCTTCGCGCATCATGGGTGAGTGCTCGGCACTGAAGAACGGGCGCAAGCTGGAGGCGGCGGAGTAACATGGCCGAGCTTGCCTATCTCATCGGCTTTATTCTGCTGCAAAGCGTGGCGTTGCTCACGGCTTTGTTGGTTGTCGTTTCTTTCCTCATTTATTTTGACCGGAAAGTCTGGGCTGCGGTGCAGTTGCGGCGCGGGCCCAATGTTGTCGGCCCGTGGGGCATATTGCAGTCCTTTGCCGATCTCCTGAAATTTGTGTTCAAGGAAGTCATCATTCCGGATGGTGCCAACAAGGGCGTATTCATCCTGGCGCCAATGGTAACGGCAATCCTTGCACTTGCGGCCTGGGCTGTGGTGCCAATCAATGAAGGTTGGGCCATTGCCGACATCAACGTCGGCATTCTCTATCTCTTCGCGCTGTCGTCATTGGGTGTCTACGGCATCATCATGGGTGGCTGGGCATCCAATTCCAAATACCCGTTCCTCGCTGCTTTGCGGTCTGCCGCGCAAATGGTGTCCTATGAAGTTTCCATAGGGTTTGTGATTATCACCGTGCTGTTGTGCGTGGGCTCGCTCAACCTGACAGCCATTGTGATGTCACAGCAGACAGGCCTTGGCACCATGGTCGGTCTGCCGAATTCGTTTTTGGATTGGTACTTCATCCCGCTGTTCCCGATGTTTGTGATCTTCTTCATCTCGGCGCTTGCTGAAACAAACCGTCCGCCTTTTGATCTTGTTGAAGCGGAGTCGGAATTGGTGGCAGGCCACATGGTGGAATATTCCAGCACGCCCTATCTTTTGTTCATGCTTGGCGAATATGTGGCGATCACCCTGATGTGCGCCCTGACGACAATACTTTTTCTCGGCGGCTGGCTGCCGATCATTGACGTCGCGGTGCTCAACTGGATTCCGGGCGTGATCTGGTTCATGGCGAAACTTGTCTTTGTGTTTTTCATGTTCGCCATGGTGAAGGCAATTGTGCCGCGTTATCGCTACGACCAGTTGATGCGCCTGGGATGGAAAGTGTTCCTGCCAATTTCTTTGGCCTGGGTTGCCATAACATCAGGCGTTCTTGTGGCCTTTGGATGGTTGCCCGCATGACTGTCACCCTGCCAGGCATCTTGGGTGCGCTTGCCGGTTTCATCGCTGGGTTGGTTACGCTTTCGCTGTTCTACCGCGCCATCTACCCGGTTTTGAGTTTCCGCCATGAGACACTGAAAGTGACACAAGCGCAGGGACCGGGGCCATCGCGCCTTGTTTTCGCGGTGCAGGTCATTGGCCTCGTGGTCATGCCGGCACTTGGCTATTTCGCGGGTCAAATTTTCTATGCACACCAGATGGGAGCAACCTGACCATGGGCATGTCGCAAGCCGCACGTTCGCTCTTTTTGCAGGAGTTTGTCTCTGCCACCTGGTTGGCGCTCAAATATCTCGTGTCGCCCAAGGCGACGCTCAATTATCCCCATGAGAAGGGCATGCTGAGCCCACGCTTTCGCGGCGAGCATGCGCTGCGGCGCTATCCAAATGGCGAAGAGCGCTGCATCGCCTGCAAGCTCTGCGAAGCCATCTGCCCGGCGCAGGCCATCACCATCGAGGCCGGTCCCCGCCGCAATGACGGCACGCGGCGCACCACGCGCTATGACATAGACATGGTGAAATGCATTTATTGCGGTTTTTGCCAGGAAGCCTGCCCGGTTGATGCCATCGTCGAGGGGCCGAATTTCGAATACGCGACGGAAACGCGCGAGGAACTGCTTTTCAACAAGGACAAGCTGCTCGCCAATGGCGACCGCTGGGAGGCCGAGATTGCGCGCAACATTGCGCTCGATCAGGCCTATCGCTGAGGTTTGACGGACATGGCAGTGGTGATTTTCTTCTATCTCTTCTCGGTGGTCATGGTGGCCTCCGCGGTCATGGTTGTCACGTCGCGGAACCCGGTGCATTCCGTGCTGTACCTGATCTTGTGTTTTTTCAACGCAGCAGGCTTGTTCATTTTGATGGGTGCTGAATTCCTCGCGATGATCCTCGTGGTTGTCTATGTCGGTGCAGTGGCGGTGCTGTTCCTGTTCGTCGTCATGATGCTTGATGTGGATTTCGTGAAATTGCGCGAGGGTGTTGCCGGATATCTGCCGGTTGGGGGAATCATCGGCCTTATTGTTCTCGTGGAGCTGGCACTTGTTGTGGGAACCTGGACCATTTCGCCGGAGGCATTGAAATCCGTTGCGGCACCCAACCCCGCGGCAACTGTCACCAACACCCAGGCGCTCGGTGAGGTTCTTTACACAAAATATTTTCTTTTTTTCCAGGTTGCGGGGTTGATCCTGCTGGTGGCCATGGTCGGCGCCATTGTGTTGACGCTCCGGCACAAGGAGGGCGTCAAA
>JANNFZ010000564.1:0-3711 GCA_031380375.1 Hyphomicrobiales bacterium | reverse complement strand
GGATCAAGTTCAAGGGCAACGGTCTCAGCCATGACTTCACCGAGGTCGATTTCACCGTTTTCGATTGGATCCACCTCGTCCTCGCCACCGGACATGGCATGACGCGGCAGAAAATAGCGCTCCACCGCAAAATGAGCTGTGGAACGAAAGGCCTCCAGACTGATGACCGAGACCTGTTCGAGATCGCATTCGACATCACCCGTCACCTTGACGCCACCACCGCGCCAGGGCTTGGCCAGCAGCAGCCCGCGCAAACCATGGACGGCGCGAACGCCAAAGCGTTTCGCCAAATTCTTCAATTCCCTGGCATCGGCCTCAAGCCGCTCATGGGAGCCTTTGGCAGCAATGCGGGCGACAATCAGCGGGCGGGAAAATTCATATTCCGGCAGCTTCATGGGAACCTCACCATGCCCGCCATGATGGCATCCTTGTCTTGGCCTGCAAGGCCTGATTTCGCGGTGCGGGTCCAATCAGCCAACAGCCCCGCTCCCGCGTTATCAACGCCTGCAAAAACATTGCGGGCAAGGGCTGCGGCCAACATTGGCTGGTCCCCGGCCATGGCAGACACATAGGCAGCGAGGCGCCCATAATAGGACTCGGCCATGCGCCGCACTTTTTTGCTGACACCCAAGTCACCGACACCCATTTCGCGGAGCGAGCGGTCCATATCGAGGAAAAATCCGTCGGTCAGCGATTGGCGGAAACCTTCTGTTGCCGACCCTTCACCGCCCAGGCGGTCGAGCACCAGGAACATGTGCAAGACAATCATGTCGAAACGGCCATCAACACTGTCGGGCACACCCCATTCGGCATAGAAACGGGGTTGCCGTGCCGCAGCCACAATCGCCCCATAGAGGGCCGCACTCGGATCAGGTTTCGGTTTGAAAAGGCGCTTCAAGATCATCGGCTTGCTCCGCGCTTCGGGACAAGGCAAAAGGCAAACATGAAAGTCAGTCGGGATAACATGCGGGATTCTCAAAGTATGATGGGCCGTCGCCGCCTTATGTGGCTGGGCACGGCAATTTGCGCAAGTGCATTGGCCGCCTGCCAGCCCGAACGCATCAACCGCGGCTATCGTCCGAAACCCGGTGCACTTGCGCAGGTCTCCGAAGGCATGTCCAAGTCCGATGTGGAATCCATCATGGGATCCCCTTCCACCAAGGCGTCGGTCAATCTCAATGGCGACAGTTATTACTTTATTAGCAGCGTCACCGAAGGCCGCGCTTTCATGCGACCGACAGAAGTGAGCCGCGAAGTCATCGCCATCCGTTTTGACCAGCAGGACTTGGTAACGAGTGTCGCACAATATGCCCTCGAGGACGGCCGCGTCATCAACATCAACAGCCGCCAGACCCCGGTGGTCGGCCAGGAATTGAATATCCTGCAGGAGCTGTTCCGGGGCGCATCCAAGGGCGGCTCGAATATCGGCCTGGGGCGCAAGTTTTAACGCGGCAGAGCCGCCTGAAAGGCCTGGACATGGATCTGATCCTGCGCGGTGGAAGGGTTATTGACCCCTCACAGGGACTCGATCAAGTCGCAGATGTGGGCTTTGCCGGTGGCAAGGTCTCGGCGATCGGAAAAGAGCTGGATTCCGGCCGCAACACTGACGTCAGGGACGTATCCGGACTTGTCGTCACACCAGGCCTCATCGACATGCACACCCATGTCTATTGGGGCGGCACGTCACTCGGCATCGACGCCGAAGATTTCTGCCGCTCCAGCGGTGTTACGACAGCCATCGACACGGGTTCGGCGGGGCCGGGAAATTTCGCCGGCTTCCGCAAGCATGTGATCGAGGCAAGTGCTGTCCGCATTCTCGCTTACTTGCATATTTCGCATGCCGGAATCTACGGCTTCGACGATGGCGTCAATGTGGGCGAGAGCGAGAACCTGAATCTCATGAACCCGGCCGCTGCAATTGAAGTGGTGGAGGCCAACCGCGACGTGATTGTCGGCATGAAAGTCAGGGTCGGCAAACACGCCAGCGGCGACCAGGGTGTGGCCCCTCTCGACATTGCACTGCAAGTGGCGGAGCACGCAGGCATTCCGCTGATGGCGCATATCGACGAACCGCCGCCATCCTATGAGGATGTGGTCAACCGCTTGCGGCCTGGCGATGTCCTGACGCATTGCTTCCGCCCCTTCCCCAACGCGCCCTTTACAGGCCAGGGCAAAATCAAGGCTGCCGTTGCAGCGGCGCGCAACAGGGGCGTCCTGTTTGATGTCGGCCACGGCATGGGTTCCTTCGCCTTCCAGACGGCGCGGACCATGATGTCCAATGGTTTCCTGCCCGACACCATTTCCTCCGATATCCACAAGCTCTGTATCAATGGCCCGGCTTTTGACCAGGTGACCACCATGTCAAAATTCCTTTGCCTTGGCATGAGCCTGAATGAGGTGATTGCAGCATCGACATCAAACGCTGCCTTTGCGCTGAAACGCATGGAACTCGGATCGCTGAAGCCCGGTTCGGTTGGCGATGCCACGATCTTGTCGATTGACAGCGGACACTTTGATTACGTGGATGTGGTTGGCGAACACTTGCAGGGTGACCGCAAGATTAGTTCCCGCGGCGTGGTGATTGCCGGGAAATGGTGGCACCCGGTGTGACCGCGCGGCAACAAGCCGTTCATCAGGAGTTCAGGCCGGGACTGGCAAACCTGCATCAAGTTCAAATCATTTGAGGTCACCCCATGAAAAAGTCACTTGCTCTTGCCGCACTGGCCATCGCACTTGCAACGCCCGCACTGGCCTCGGCCTTCTGGGGCGGCACGGTTATCGGCATCGCACCCGATGATGTGCTGAACGTTCGCGCCTGGCCCGCCTCTTACTCCCAGATCATCGACAGCTATGACAATGGCGAGCCAGTGAGCCTTACCGGCCGCTGCAAGAACACGATCACCAACGTCTCATTCCGCATTGATGCTGGTGGTTCAGCCAACTGGAAATATTCCAAAATGAAAAAACCAAATGTCTGGTGCCAGGTGTCGAGCCCGTCCGATGAAATCGGCTGGGTACGTGGCAAATACGTCTGGCCGGAGTGAGGTCCACGGCAAGCAGGAGCGAAATTGCCAATCATGCTGGAGCGAAATTCATGTTTGATTTGAAACTGCATCACGTTTCTGTCCCGACACAAGACCTCGAAAGATCGGCCCGGTTCTATGAAGGAGTGTTGGGCCTGAAGCGCCTGCCGCGCCCGCCGTTCAGCGTTGGTGGAATCTGGTACGCCATTGGAGACCGGCAAATTCATGTCGTCGTTCACGCCAAGGCGCATTTCAGGGAGATGAAATCCGTCGACAACGATGACATTCATTTCGCCATGCATGTCGGCGACTTTGAAGCAGCCTTCGCGCAACTGAAAGCGCATGGCTATGACGAGAACCTGCCAGCTGAACATGCCCAACGCATGATTCTCAAACGCACGGGCCTTGCAGGTTTTCCGCAGATCTTTGTGATGGACCCCGACCGTAATATCATTGAGATCAACCAAGCGCCGTTTGCCTGATTGTGTAGCCAAAAAAAACAGAACAGTTCCCCGCCCCGGTCATCGTTTTTCATACTGGCTTCGGCTTGGTGCCATCGCTCGTTTGGCTGTCTCACTCAAACAGGGTGCGCAAATGGCTGTTCAAGAACAAGCCATTGGGATCGTGCTTGCGGCGCAGTGACTTGAAATCCTCGTAACGCGGGAACAGCCGCGCCAAGCGCTCCGGT
>JANNFZ010000229.1:0-6364 GCA_031380375.1 Hyphomicrobiales bacterium | reverse complement strand
CATGAGCTGCTTTTCCTTTGGCCCTCTCGGGGTGATTGAAGGCGATGCGCTGATTGCCCGCGCCGAGGCCAAGCTTTTGACGCGCGCCGAACGGCTTATTGTCATCGCCGATTCATCTAAATTCGAACCGCGCGGCAGCATGGCGGTCTGCCAGTTCTCGCAGGTTCACACACTCATCACCGACGAGGCTGCACCCGCGCACATGCTCGACCACATCAGGTCAAAAGGCGTGAACGTGGTCATTGCGGCCAGCGGTGAGGCGAAATCCCGTTCAGCCGCCTGAGGCTGATGGGCCAAGAAACAGCAAAAGGGAGGATACCATGCTGAAACTTAAAACCGTGACGAAACTGGGTTGCCTTGCAGCACTCGCGACCAGCCTCATGACCGGCGTTGCCTATGCCGATGCCATGATGGCCAAGCCGGGTGGTGCCGTTAATCTGGTGCTGCTGCCGAAATTCCTCGGCATCCTGCCGTTTGACCAGGCCAACCGTGGTGCCGAAGAAGCCCACAAGGAACTGGGCAACACCGGCACCCTGCAATATATCGGCCCGACGCCGGAAAACAGCGTGGCCGGCCAGATTGAAATGTTGACCACTGCAACGACGCAAAAGCAGAACGTCGTGATGCTGTCGAACAATGCCGGTGACCAGATCTCGGCGGCGGCAGAAGCAGCCCAGGCCGCAGGCACGAAAGTTGTGACCTGGGATTCACCCATTCCCTCCGGCAAGGGTGAATCGGTGTTCGTGGCGCAGGTGGACTTTGGTTCCATCGGCGTGGTGATGGCCGACATGCTGCATTCGCTCTCGGGCGGTTCCGGCGAAGTGGCGGTGCTCTCGGCGACACCCGATGCCGCCAACCAGAATGCCTGGATCGAAGCCATGAAGAAGACGCTTGCCGGTGACGCCAAGTACAAGGATGTCAAACTGGTTGACGTTGTCTATGGCGATGACCAGTCGGAGAAGTCATATAACCAGGCGCTGGCGCTGGTTGACAAGTATCCGAACCTGAAGGTCATCATGGCGCCGACGACAGTCGGCATCGCCGCTGCCGCCAAGGCCATGCAGGATGAAAAACTCTGCGACAAGGTTAAGGTCTCAGGGCTGGGACTGCCCGCCGAAATGGTAAGCTATACAATGAATGGCTGCGCGCCTGAATTCGCGCTGTGGAGCTTCATCGATCTTGGCTATCTCACCTATTACACCAGCTATGCGCTGGCCACCGGTGCGATCAAGGGAGAAATCGGCGAGGAATTCACTGCGGGCCGCATGGGCAACTTCAAGATCGAAGCTGACCCGGGCCGCGCCGGTTCCAAACGCATCCTGATGGGACCGTTCACGGTCTACAACAAGGACAACGTCGAAGCCGCGTCCAAGTAAGGGCATAGGGACCTCACCCGCCGCTTCGCGGCACCCTCTCCGGTGGAGAGGGACGCCTTCTCCCTTGGAGAAGGTGGCGAACGCGAAGCGTGCGCCGGATGAGGTCCCTTTTTCGATTTCCATGACCGAACCCATCCTCGAACTTCGCCACGTTTCCAAGAGCTTTGCCATGACGGCGGCGCTCAGTGATGTGTCATTTGCGATTCATCCCGGCGAAGTGCATGCCATTGTCGGCGAGAACGGCGCGGGCAAATCGACGCTCATCAAGATCATGACCGGCGTTTACCAGCCGGATGCAGGCGAGATCCTGTCGGAAGGAAAGGCGGTTTCCATCCGTTCGACGCAAGAGGCGCAAGCCTTGGGGATAGCGGCGATTTTCCAGGAACCCATGGTGTTTCCCGACCTTGATGTGGCGGAAAACATTTTCATCTCACACCGCAACCTCGGGCGGCTGATGAACTGGAAAAAACTTTACCACGACGCCGGCGAACTGATCGCCAGGCTCGGTGTTTCGCTCGACGTGCGCCGCGCCGCCAGCGGGTTGACGCTGGCCGAACAACAAACCGTCGAGATCGCGCGGGCCCTGTCGCTCAATGTCAAGCTGCTGATCATGGATGAGCCGACAGCCTCACTCTCGGCCCACGAAGTCGAGCGGTTGATGTCGGTGGTGCGGGCGCTGCGCGAACGCGGTGTTGCCATTCTCTACATCAGCCACAGGCTCGACGAAATTTTCCGCATCGCCGACCGTGTGACGGTATTGCGCGATGGCAGGCACATCTCCACAAGGCCGGTGGCCGAAGTGACACATGACAGCATGGTGCTCGACATGGTGGGGCGGGCCATTGACCACTTCGCGGTGAAGACCAAGGCCAATGCCCATGGTGATACGGTGCTGTCGGTTGCTGGCCTGGCGCGGGCGGGCATTTTCCAGAATGTCACCTTCGACCTGCACAAGGGCGAGGTCCTGTGTTTTGCAGGATTGATCGGATCACGGCGCACCGATGTCGGGCTTTCACTTTTCGGCATTGCCCCTGCAACAGCAGGTCGCATCGTTCTCAAAGGCGAGACCGTCACCATCGGCTCACCGCAAAAGGCCATGGAACTCGGTATCGCCTATGTCTCGGAGGACCGGCGCAAGCTGGGCCTTGCCATGACCATGCCGATCTTCGCCAATGTCTCCCTGCCGAGTTTGCGCAAATTCCTCGGACGGTTTGGATTCATTGACCGGGCCGCCGAAAACAAGATGGCTGAAGGCTACCGCCAGCAACTCAGCATCCGCTCTCCCGATGTGTCCACCGAGGTCGGCAAGCTTTCCGGCGGCAACCAGCAGAAGGTAATGCTGGCGAAATGGCTGGAGACACGCCCGCAAATCCTGGTCTTTGACGAGCCGACCCGGGGCATTGATGTCGGCGCCAAGACCGAAGTGCACAATATCATACGTGCACTTGCCAAAAATGGCGTGGCCATCCTGGTCATTTCCTCGGATCTTCCTGAAGTCATGATCCTTGCCGACCGCGTGCTGGTGATGCGTGAAGGACGGCAGATGGGTGTGTTCGACATCGGTGACTGCACCCAGGAATCAGTGATTGCCCTGGCCACAGGCCGCGATCAAATGGCTGCGGCCCCATGATTGCAGCACTCCGCCAGCTTCATCCGCAAACCCTGCGCATTCTGGCGCTGGCCATTGTGCTGGCCCTGACCATCCTGTTTTTTGCCACACAGATTGACGGCTATTTTTCGCCGCGCATGATCAACCGCATTGCCACAAGCGCCGCAGTGATCCTGCCCATCGCCATCGGCCAGGCCATGGTGGTGATGACACGCAACATCGATTTATCGGTGGGATCAGTTGTTGGCATTGTTGCCTATCTCATTGGCGATTATTTGGGGACCCATCCCGACCTGCATCCGTTTGTTGTGGTGCTTCTGGCGCTGCTGCTTGGAGCCTTCTGCGGGGCGCTCAACGGCGTGTTGGTGGCCTGGGGGCGGGTCCCGTCAATCATTGTGACGCTGGGAACGCTCGCCCTGTTCCGCACATTCCTCGTTGAGTATTCCGATGCCCGCACCATCACCACGGCAAGCCTGCCGACCTGGCTCGTCGACTTGCCGCAAAAAACATTGTTCACCATCGGCACGCTCGACGTGCGCCTGACAGTTGTCATGGCGCTGGTTGCGGCAGTGGTCTTCTGGGTGGCCTTGTCGCGGCTGCGCGTGGCGCGAAAATTCTATGCAGTGGGCTCGAACCCCGATGCCGCCGTGGTGGCGGGGATCAACGCACCGCGCGTTGTCTTCACCAGCTTTGTGTTGAGCGGCATGCTGGCGGGTCTTGCCGGTTTTATTTTCCTCGCCAAGTTCGGCAACATCACGGTGGTGGCGGGGCTGGGGTTCGAACTCAAATCGGTTGCCGCCGTTGTCGTAGGTGGCGTCAATATTTTCGGTGGCTCCGGGTCCATTGTCGGCGTGCTGCTTGGTACAATTCTTGTGGACACCATCGACAACAGCCTGACGCGCTGGGCCGTGGTCAGCGAATTCTGGCGTGATGCATTGCTCGGCATGTTGATCATGATTGCTGTTGCCGCCGACACGCTGATGACGCGCTCGTTCAACCGGATGCGGGGGAAGGATTGATGACCATGTTGGCGCGGCTTAAAAGCTGGGAGGGCCTGTTGCTGCTGATCCTCGTGGCGACGGTTGTCGCCAACATGACGCTGGCTCCGCAATTCCTCACGGTGCAGAACCAGATCAACCTGTTCCAGCTGTCGATTGAGAAAATCATCGTGGCGCTGGCCATGACCTTCATCATCATCAATGCCGAAATCGACCTTTCCGTGGCTTCGGTCATGGGTTTTGCGGCCTGCGCTTTTGGTGTGCTGGTGGAAGGCGGCTTGCCGGCGAGCCTCGCCATTGTGGTTTGTCTCTTTCTCGGGGCCTTGGCGGGAGCTTTCAACGCTTTCTGGATTTCCTGGGTCGGCATTCCCTCGCTCGTCGTCACACTGGCAAGTCTTATCGGCTTTCGCGGGCTGGCGCGCGTGCTGCTGGAAGACCGCGGCATTTCCTCGTTTCCGGCATGGGTTGGGGAGCTTGGCCAGAAGCCCCTGGTCGGGCCGTTCCCGCTGGCTGTCATTATTTTTTTCGTGCTGCTTGTCGTGTTGGGTCTGATCCTGCATCGCACCGGTTTTGGCCGCGAGGTCTATGTGATCGGCAACAATGCCGAAGTGGCGCGTTTCTCAGGCCTGCGGGTGGGGCGGGTGAAAGCCATTCTTTTTACCATGTCGGGCGTCATCGCCGCACTGGCTGGATTGCTCTATGCCGCGCGGCTCGCCTCGGTGCGCGGTGATTCAGCTTTCGGCTTTGAGCTCGATATCATCACCATGGTGCTGCTGGGCGGTGTCAGCGTGTTCGGCGGCAAGGGCACCATGGTCGGTGTGGTCCTGTCCATCCTCATTGTCCTTAATTTGCGGAACGGCATGGCGCTCACCAATATCACGGGCCATATCCAGACGGCGGTCATTGGCATTCTGCTCATCATGTCGGTGCTCGGGCCCAATCTTTTGGAGCGTGCGCAGGGCCTGCGGAAAGTGAAATTGGCTGCACCCGCCCCGTGACTGGTGCGGAAAGCATGTTCCGGCTATCACGGGACCGTGGAAAAAAGAATTGTCATAGTGGGGGCAGGGATCATCGGTGTTGCGCTGGCCTTGCAGTTGGCGCGCAAAGGTGCTGAGGTTGTCTTGGTCGAGGAGCTTGCGGGGCCTGGGGGTGTTGCAACACCCAGGTCATGGGCGTGGATCAATGCCAGCTGGGGCAATGACCCTGACTATTACAAGTTGCGTGCATTCTCCATGGGGTGCTGGCGTGATTTGCAGAAAATTGCTCCAACGCTTTTTGTGAATTGGTGTGGTGGACTGCTGTGGGACCTGCCGCAACCCGAACTTGAAGCATTTGCGCGGGAACGAAATGCGCAGGGGTACACGCTGCGGCTTCTCGACCGCGCCAGCATTGCGGAACGCGAGCCCAATCTCCTGCAAATTCCCGACATTGCGGTTCTTGCCGACCGGGAAGGGAGCGTTGAGCCCGACCATGCGGTTACGGTTTTGGTGGCGGCGGCGGAACAGTTGGGCGCAAAATTTACATGCGCCACACGTATCGAAGGACTTGTGACACAAGATGCGCGCGTGACTGGTGTCAAAACCAATGGTGGTGTGATTTCCGCCGACCATGTCGTTGTCGCAGCGGGTACGGGTTCAGTCCGGTTGTTGAAGAGCGTTGGACTTGCACTTTCCCTAGAACAACCTGAGGGGTTGCTGGTGAGTTCCACAACAATTCCGCAATTGCTCACCGGATTGGTGATGGCGCCGGAACTTCATGTCCGGCAAACCGCCGAGGGCAGGCTTGTGGCGGGCAGTGATTTTGCTGGTTCCGATCCAGGTGCTGATCCAGCGGATACGGCGCGTGCATTGTTTGCCAAAGTGCAGGCCCTGTTGCGCGGCGGCGAAAACCTGAAAATGGAAGGTTTCACGGTTGGTGTGCGGCCGGCATTGCCGGACGGCGTGCCTTGTGTAGGCGCGGTGCCGGGTATTTCGGGATTGTCGATTGCCGTCACCCATTCCGGCATCACGCTGGCACCCGCAATTGCTGAATTCCTGAGCGATGAAATTATCGCAGGCCGGGTGCATCCGCTGATCACGCCGTATCGTCCCGACCGGGTGATCGGCACCATGCCATGAAGCCTGTTTCCGCCATCGCTCCTTCGACGCTGCGTGGTGTTCGCGCCGTCTTGACCGATATTGACGGCACGCTGACGCTGCGTGGCCGTTTGCCGGCTGTGGCGTATCAGGCACTTGAAAACCTGCGGAACGCAGGTCTCATAGTCATTCCGGTGACGGGCAGGCCCGCAGGCTGGTGCGACCTCATTGCGCGGCAATGGCCTGTTGATGCCGTGGTCGGTGAAAACGGTGCGTTTTTCTTTGCCTATGATGACGGTCAAAAAC
>JANNFZ010000226.1:0-13803 GCA_031380375.1 Hyphomicrobiales bacterium | reverse complement strand
GGGATGGATGGTTGCAAGGGCCGCCGATGCCGGCAAGCCACCGTCACGGGCAAAGGCATAGATCATGCGCGATGTCGAAGTCATGCCGGCCAGCGCGCAGATGAAGTTTGCGACGACAATGCCGATGGCCAGAATGGCCTTCAGTGCAAACGGCATTGGCAGGTTGTTGTACAGGCTGAAGAAGGAGTTGAAGCCTTCCTTGGCACCGGCTGTCGTGTCAGGCATGGCCAGCACGAATGACGCCGCCAGGAAGAAGCCAAACAGCAGTGACCAGAACACCGAGTGCAACATGCCTTTTGGCACTGCCACGCGGGCATTCTTGGTCTCTTCCGAAGTATGGGCGGAGGCGTCGAACCCGGTGATGGTGTAGAGTGGATAAAGAAGGCCGATCAGGAAGGCCACCAGCGCTGTCCGTGGTTCGGGAACAACCAAGCCGCCGGGTTCGCCTGTGTTATTGACAAAGGTCGTCAGGCGCGACAGGTCAAAGCCAGCACCCCAAATGAGCATCGACAAGGTGAGTGCTATGGCGACGACAAAGATCAGATAGCCTGAAAAGTCGGTCAGCATCGTTGTTGTCTTGATGCCGAAGTGGTTGAAGAGCGCCTGGGTGATGGCGAAAACCGACACAAAGATCGAGGCGTGCATGGCACCCCAGGTCGATGTGTCCATGCCGAAGACGCCAGTCAGCACCAAATCTTTCAGCAAGAGATAGACGCCGAAATTGACCGAAGCCACAACGAATATGAGGCCCACCATGTTGATCCAGGCGGTGAGCCAGCCCCAGCCGCGGCCACCGAGAATGGATGACCAGTGATAAAGACCACCGGCTGTCGGATAGGCCGAGGCAATCTGGCCAACGGACGCCGCGACAACCAAAGCGAAGAAGCCGCCGACCAGCCAGCCGATGGCCACGGAAAATCCGCCGCCCGCTGACATGGCAACCGGGAAGGCGGTGATGCCACCAGCCAGGATGCAAATAATTGAGAATGAAATTGCGAAGTTCGAAAACCCGCCCATGCGGCGCGCAAGTTCTTGCGCATAGCCCATGCTGTGGAGGACTTTTTCGTCTTCCGAGTTTGAATTGGCCATAATGGCACTCCCTCCTGCCCCGGGGCGGGACAGATTTGTGAATTGATTTGAATATCCCCCGGCGTTCCGCAGCCCCAGTCCTGCCTGCATCAACGCGTTCGTCCCCGGCGGCAGTGTGGAAGAAAGCCGGGCGAACGTCAACGGCGCTCGCAAACTTGCGCTGCACTGCAACAAGCGTCGGTTTGGTCCGGCTCAGGTCGTGTGTGTAAAGCCAGCGGTGGGCGGGCATGATATGACATGCGCATGACCAGCACTGAGAATGCCGCTTCACCTGCTCCAACCCATCGCCGCAACGGCGGCCGCGAAAGCCGCAGGGCTCTTCGGTCCGCACCGCAAATTTCCTTGCCCACGCTGGTCCGCAATATTCCGACCTATGAGATATTGCCAGACGAGGCCGTTCAGCTCATCCACGATGAGTCGATGAAAATCCTCGAGGAAATTGGCTGCGAGTTCCGCGATGACCAAGCCCCTGCCATGTGGAAGCAGGCGGGCGCTGACGTGCAGGGAACGCGGGTGCGGATCGACCGAGCCCTTCTCATGTCCCTGATCTCAACGGTGCCGCCGGAATTCACGCTGCATGCGCGGAACCCCGAGCGCACTGTCAAGGTCGGCGGCAAGAACCAGATTTTTGTGCCCATGTATGGCGCACCCTTCGTGCGCGACCTCGACAATGTCAGGCGTTACGGCTCGCTTGCCGATCTCAATAATTTTCACAAGCTGGCCCAGATGCTACCCGCCTTGCATTCGGCTTCGTCAATTTGCTGCGAGCCCATGGAAGTGCCGGTGCCGAAGCGGCATCTGCACATCATCCATTCAGCCATGACCCACAGCGACAAGCCCTTTATGGGCATTGTCACCTCGAAGGAACGTGCCGAGGACGTGATGAAGATGGCGGGCATCGTGTTCGGCGACGGTTTTGTGAAAGACAATACCGTTGTTGTCTCGATCACCAACTGCAATTCGCCGCTGGTCTGGGACCAGACAATGCTTGATGCCATGCGCGTCTATGCTTCCCACAACCAACCGATCATTGCCGCACCCTTTGCACTTTGCGGGGCCTCGACGTCGGCCTCGTCCATAGGTGCTGTTGCACAAGTCAATGCCGAGGCGCTGGCCGGTGTGGCCTTCACGCAGTTGATCCGCAAAGGAGCCCCTGCGATTTACGGGCAATTCATGGTGACGGTTGACATGAAAACCGGGGCCCCCATGGGTGGCACGCCGGAAGCGGCCCAGATGATGTTCGTCATGGGGCAGTTGGCGCGGAAATATAACCTTCCCTGGCGCACCAGCGGTTTTCATGTGGGCTCAAAACTCAATGATGCGCAGGCCGGCTATGAGGCCAACATGCTGATGCATGCGGCAATCCTCTCCGGCGCCAATTACATCTGGCATGTGGCGGGTTGGCTTGAAGCTGGCCTGTCTTGCGGCTATTCCAAATTCGTCACCGATGCCGAGCAACTGGTGGGTTGGTACAAATATGCGGGCGGCTTGAAGTTCGATGATTTCCAGGAAGCCATGGCGGCGGTCCGCGAAGTGGGACCGGCGGGGCATTTCCTCGGCACGGCGCACACGCTTGAGCATTTTGAAAAAGCCTTTTTCATGCCTACCGTCATGGATTTCAATTCCTTCGAGCAATGGTCGGCGGAAGGTGCCAAGGACCATGACACCCGTGGCCGTGACAAGGCCCGCGCCATGTTGGCGGCTTATGAGAAACCAGCCATGGATGAGGGCATTGCCGAGGGCTTGCGCGACTTCATTGCACGGCGCGAGCGGGAATTGCCAAACACCGTGAATTGAGCGACTGTCCCGCCCATGCAGGACTATGTCACATCGGCACTCGCCACACTTCTGGTCATTGCTGATCCGATATTCTTGAGTGCGCTGTTTCTGGGGCTGACCCAGGACCTGTTGCCGACCCAACGCCGTGAAGTTGCCTGGCGCGGCAGCCTCATTGCCTTCTTCATTTTGCTGGGGGCAGGCCTTGGCGGCGCAAAGCTTCTTGAACTTCTTGGCATTTCGCTGTCAGCCTTCCGCATTGCCGGGGGATTGCTGTTGTTGTCGGCGGCGGCGGAAATGGTTTTTGACCGCCGTGGTGCGCGCCAACAGGATCTTGCTACAAAGGCAGTCACGGTCGATCATGTGCGCAACATTGCTGCCTTTCCCCTGGCCATCCCGCTGATGGCGGGACCGGGCGGTATTACAGCGATGATCCTGCTGGCCGGACGTGCCGAAGGCGATTTTGCAAAACTCGGCGCACTTTATGCCGTCACGGCTCTCGTCATGGCGGCGTGCTGTGTGTGCTTCATTGGGGCCGAACGCATTTCGAAGGCCATGGGCATTACGGGCCGCGCCGTGGTGTCGAGGTTACTCGGCATCATCCTTGCGGCACTTGCCGTGCAGTTTGTCATTGATGGCGTGCTGGCGCTCAAGGCATAAACAGGCACGCAGCTTAGTTTAGCTTGGCTTGTGCATCGCGAGCCAGCGGTCGAAACGCGCGAGGCCTTCGCGCAATTTGCCTTCGTCCTTCAGATAACACATGCGCAAGAAACCTTCCCCCGCCACCCCAAAGGCGGCACCCGGAGCAAAGCCGACATTGGCTTCATCGACGATGCGTTTTGCTGTCGCCAGCGAGTCAGTCATGCCATCGATGGCGAAGAACATGTAGAAGGCACCATCCGGCACCTGGAAGCGGATCTGGCTGTGCTTGCGCAAGGCCTCCACAACAATGTCGCGGTTGCGCCGCGCCGTGGCAACCTGTTGGCTCACAAAAGCATCGCCCGTATTGAGGGCTGCCGCACAGCCCCGTTGCAGGAACACCGGTGAACCCGATGTGTTGTATTGGATGAAGCGCTCGAAAACCGGGGCCAGCGCCTTCGGGGCCTGCACCCAGCCTTGGCGCCAGCCGGTCATGGCCCAGTTCTTGGAAAAAGTGTTGCAGAGAATGAGTTGTTCCTCGGTGTCGCAGATATCGAGGAACGAGGGCGCGCGCGCCGCACCATCAGCGCCATAGTAGAAGCGCGAATAGACTTCATCGGCGAGAATCCAGATGCCGTGTTTCCGCGAAAAATCGCGAATGGCGATGAGATCGGCAAGGCTTGCCGTCCAGCCCAAGGGATTGGAGGGCGAATTGATGCAGATCGCCTTGGTGCGCGGGGTGACGGCGGCAAACAGGCGCTCCAAGTCAAGCGCCCAGGTGCCATTGGCAAAACTCATCGGCACTTCGACGGGCTTTGTGCCCTGCACACGCAAGGGTCCGGCATAGTTGGGCCAGGCGGGGGCTGGAATGATGATCTCGTCGCCGTCAGCGGCAATCATCTGGATGGCATTCTGGATGGCCTGCATGCCGCCACCAGTCACCAGGAAATTTTCCATGTCGAAGCGGCGGCCAAAATGGCGTGTATGATAATCGGCAAGCGCCTGGCGCAAATCCGGGATGCCGCGCTGCCAAGTGTAGAAGGTCTCGCCTTTCAGCAGGCTGTCGATGGCCGGACGGCAAAAAGCCTCAGGGGTGGCCAGGTTTCCCTCGCCTGACCAGAAGGCAATGATGTCAGGCCGGCCCATGCCATACATGGCGACATTGACAATTCCGCTGTCGGGTTCGGTCTGGGCCGGCTTGGTCAGGCGTGAAAGCAGGATCTGTTCGGAAAGCATGGCGCTTCATGCAAAGAAAAAGCCCGGATGTCCACCATCCGGGCTTCATTGCTCCCATGCGGTGCGGGATTACTTTTTCTTCTTCAAAGCATCGCGGATTTCAGCGAGCAGCACGTCGGTCGTCGAAGCTGCGGGTGGCGGTGCCGGTGGCTCGGCCCTCTTCATGCGGTTTGACATCTTGACGAGCTGCAAAAGCACAAAAGCGAGGATGAGGAAGTTCACCAGAATTGTGATGAAACTGCCATAGGCAAAAGTCGCACCCTGTTCCTTGGCGGCGGCCAGCGTGGTTGCCGTGACACTTGGGTTGAGGCCGAGAAAATAATTGCTGAAATCAGCCCCCCCGGTGACGGCTCCAACGATCGGCATGATGAGATCGCCGACCATCGAGTCGACAATCTTGCCAAACGCACCGCCCATGATGACGCCGATGGCGAGATCAAAGGCATTGCCCTTGAAGGCAAAGTTCTTGAATTCATTCCACATGGTTATTCCCCCTAAAATGTGGTTTCGTTGCCGCCCCGGCGGGACAATCCCGGCCCTGACGCAGCTGCCGTTTAGTACAAATCCCAAGGCTGCAAAAGGAAATGTTGGGCCCGGCTGGCCGCCGCTGGTCAATGCTGTTGCCAGGCGTTACAGCACAGCAGCACAAGAAAAATATACAGGGAAAGAAGATGACGGCTCCGAACACAGTAACACGCCTTGGCCTTTATCCGGCGATTGAACCGTATAACCGGGGCAGGCTCCGGGTCTCGGACCTGCATGAGCTCTACTATGAGGAATGCGGCAACCCTGAAGGCATCCCGGCACTGGTTCTGCATGGCGGACCGGGCGGCGGCGTTTCGCCTTTCTTGCGCCAACTCCACGACCCGGCAGTTTATCGCATCATCCTGTTCGACCAACGGGGCTGTGGCAGGTCCACGCCCAACTGTTGCCTCACGGACAATACGACCTGGCATCTGGTCGCTGATATTGAAGCGTTGCGCGCACATCTTGGTGTTGCGCGCTGGCATGTGCTCGGTGGTTCCTGGGGATCAACGCTGGCGCTGGCCTATGCGCTGACCCATCGCGAAGCTGTTTTGTCACTGATCCTGCGCGGCATATTCACGATCACCGAAGCCGAGATACAATGGTTTTACCAATCGGGAGCGAGCTTCCTGTTTCCCGATGCCTTCGAGTCTTTCATGGCACCCATACCTGAAGCCGAGCGCCATGACCTGGTGGCAGCCCATCACCGCCGCCTTACCGGCACTGACCACGCCGCGAAGCTAAGTTCAGCCCGGGCCTGGAGCCAGTGGGAAGGAGCGACACTTTCGCTTTTGCCCAATCCGCAGCGCGTCGAAGCTTTCGGAGATGAAAAATTTGCGCTCACATTCGGGACGATCGAGGCGCATTATTTCATCAACAAGGGATTTTTTGCCGAAGACGGCTGGCTTCTGAAGCAGGCGCATCGCCTTGACGGCATTCCAGGTTTTATCATTCACGGGCGCTATGACGTGGTGACGCCACTGTCGACAGCCTTTGCATTGCACAAGGCTTGGCCCGACGCACAGTTCGAAATTGTCGCCGATGCGGGCCACACCGCGTTGGAACCCGGACTTGCCGATGCCTTGATTCGCGCAACGCGGGCCTTGGCGATTCATGCCGATTCTTTTCCAGCCCGCCCGTGATCCGAACAATCGGCGTCAACGCCTTGCTTTCAATTGAAATTCCACACTTGCGTCAATTGTGGCGGCCCACCTGTCCGCAAAATCGCCGCAATAAAGCCGGAGCATCGCCGCACCGCCGTTGATATGCCGCCCAAGTCCGCAGCCAGTGTGACAACTGATCCAGCGGGGGATCGGCGGGCACCATCAGAGTGCATATTCGGGACGGCCAGGGGGCCATCCACGCATGTCCTTCGCATGACACCAGTTGATCCGCCTTGGGCTCCTGTCGCCGTCCCGAGTTCAGAGCGGATTGGAGGCCCGTCCATGCCCAGTTGGCGTGGACGGGCCTTTTTCGCGAATCGCGCTATTAAGCCTCGATGGATTTGAACGCACCCCTTCTGCAAATCGGTTCCAAGGTTCTTTCCGTTGCCGATGTTGCCTTCGCAGCGAGTGGTGTCGTGCTGCTTCTCTTGCTGCTTTCTGTCATTCTGGCCTTCCGGGCGCAATCGGGTCGGCGCGCCGAACGCGATGATTCGCAGCGCCGCACCGCCGAACTTGAATATCGTCTTGCCGAACTTTCCGGCTCATTGCAGGGCTTTGCAGCACAGGCACAATCGAACCAGGTGCATCTGCAACGCTCGATCGACGAGCGGCTCGACCAGGTCGGTGCCCGGGTCGGCCATGGCTTGACCGAACAGACCGAGCGCACCACGCAATCCCTTGGGCTGTTGAACGAGCGCCTTGCGGTCATTGACGCGGCCCAGCGCAATCTCACGTCGCTGTCCTCCGAGATGATCAGCCTCAAGGACATTCTCAACAACAAGCAGGCACGCGGCGCCTATGGCCAGGGCCGCATGGAAGCCATCATCCGTGACGGCTTGCACAGCAAGGCCTTTGCCTTCCAGGCGACGCTGTCCAACGGCACCAGGCCTGACTGCCTGATCTTTTTGCCGGATTCACAATTGAAGCTGGTGATCGACGCGAAATTTCCGCTCGAGGCCTATACGGCTTTCACTGCGGCGAAGGATGACGAAACGCGGGCAAGTTCGGCAACACGGCTGCGCTCCGACGTGATGAAGCATGTGAAGGACATTTCCGAAAAATACCGCCTGCCCGGCGAAACCCATGACACGGCGATCATGTTTGTGCCGTCGGAATCGGTGTTTGCGGAATTACAGGACCGCTTTGACGATCTCGTCGACAAGGCCCACAGGCTGCGGGTGGTTTTTGCCTCGCCCAATGTGTTGATGCTGTTGGTGCAGACCTTGCAGGCCATCGTCAAGGACGTGGCCATGCGCGAACAGGCCCATGTCATCAAGGCGGAAGTGGCACGACTTCTCGAGGATGTGGGAAGGCTCCGCGAACGCGCCTCGGATCTCCGCCGCCATTTCGACATGGCCAATGGTGACCTTGAAAAACTCTCGACCTCCGCTGACCGCATCACCAAGCGCGGCGAGAAAATCGAGAACATCGACGTGCAGGAAGAACCCGCCCTCGAGGCGCCAAGGCCAAGGCTGGTGAAGTAGAAAACATACCTGACAAATTTCTGAAAGAATATTTCGGAGCGCATGCTTCGAGGCTCGCCGCGTTGCGGCTCGCACCTCAGCATGAGGAGTTTCAATTGTTTGACCTCACCCTGAGGTGCTCGCGCAGCGAGCCTCGAAGGGCCTTACTTGCTGAGGAAAACCTCGGAGGAGATGGCAAGCTTGATCGATTCGAAGGCGGCCATCAGATCCGTGTCATCGGTTGCGATAAAGAAATCCGTTGCCGGGTTGGTGGAACAATTCTTCAGGCGTTGGCGCGTTGTCGTGTCATCAAGGTCAAAGGCCAGGGTGATGATGGTGATGCCATTGGCCTTGGCGTTGGTGCACAGGTCGTCAAGATTGCTTTCACCTTGTGCCACTGTGCGGGTGGTGCCTGGGCCAAAGGCTGGCTCAGTCTGCATGCCGTCGGTCAACACGATCATGAACTTGCGGGTCGTTGTGTCAGAATAGGACACACCTTCTGAATAGGGCGCATTGGGCGACAGCAGATGATAGCCAAATTCAACACCCAGCGCGATGTGGGTCCAGGCATAGGGCTTCATGGCTGTAAGTTGGGAATTGATCGCCGTGAAATCATTGGTCAAAGGCTTGACCACAAGATTGTTCGCCACATAACCGGCGCAGCCCCAGGCCACATGATCCGGCGCAAAGGGCTGGCCCCATTTGGTGCCATCCGCAGCCGTGGGCGTGTTGTCCTTGCGATTGTGGGGAAACTGCCGGTCCTGCGTGCAGCCCGTCCAGGATGCACCACCCGCCCCCAACACATAGGCGGAAGGCAGCGTGGTATAGACATGGTGCGAGAACGGCACGAGACCGAATTTCACCTTGCCGGGATTGGCGGTTGAAAGATCAGTGACCAATGACTTGGCGGCATTGCGCATGGCAATATACTTGACCTTGGTGCCGGACACTTCGGCCATTGAACCGGAATAGTCGAGGACCAGAACCACTTCCGCTTTTTTGTCGCTCGCCATGCCGACTTCGGCCGAGGCCACCACGTCCATGACATTGATGCCGGCCAGCACCATGAACGATGTGTTCATTTGCGCCGCGGCGGTTGCCACGAACTTGCCGTCCACAATGGTAAATGTCGCTTCGCCATCAGCGCCTTCCGACATGTTGGATTTGAAGGCAGCGGCGGCGGCGGCTTTGCGTTGTGCATCGGTTCCGGAAATCATGGCGGCACCGGCAAGGGCGCCTGCATCAAGGGCGGTCTGCAATTGCGTCTGGGTGGCGCTGTAGCGGATAAAATCGACGCCCGACCCCACCGCGAGAAAAATCGGCACAATGGCAAGGGCGAAAAGCACAGCGGTATTGCCCGCTGTATTGCGCCAGAATGGGGCGAAACGCTGTTTGAGGCTGGCCATCGTCATCAATCCTGTTCCATACCGGCACGATGCCGGGCTTCAGGCATCACGGAGCAATCTATGGTCCAAACACTTTCCAAGTCGGAAACGACGTGTTTTGCTGGTTTACGGATGGTTAAAGTGGCTTCCTCGCGCGGATCGCCTGGGTCAGCGTGCCTTCATCAAGATAGTCCAATTCGCCGCCCACCGGAACGCCATGGGCCAGGCGCGACGCCGCAATGCCACGGTCCTTCAGGCGCTCGGTGATATAATGAGCCGTCGTCTGGCCTTCGACGGTGGCATTGGTGGCGAGCACCACTTCCTTGACACCACCGCCGCCTGCCCGCTGCAACAGGCCTTCGATATCGAGGTCTTCAGGTGTGACACCACCCAGCGCCGACAAGGTTCCGCCGAGCACATGGTAAAGCCCGTTCCAGGCACTGGCCCGTTCCAGCGCCCAGAGGTCGCCCACGTCTTCGACGACGCAGATGAGACTCCGGTCGCGGCGCGGATCGGCACAGACCGAACAGGGATCGACACTGTCGACATTGCCGCACTGGCTGCATTCACTGACGCAGGCGCGGGCCTCATCAAGGGCTTTGGTGAGGGGTTCAAACAGCTTCTCGCGGTTCTTGATGAGATGCAGCACAGCACGGCGGGCCGACCTTGGCCCAAGGCCCGGAAGCCTGGCGAGAAGCTGGATCAAGCGTTCAAGTTCGGGGCCGGCCTGGCGCTTCATGTCAAAAGGGCAGGTTGAAGCCGGGCGGCAGCGGCAACCCGCCGGTGAGTGTTTTCATTTCCACAGCGGCAAGCGCTTCGGCCTTTGCCTTGGCATCGCCCATGGCGGCCATAATCAGATCTTCGAGGATGGACTTCTCGTCGGGCGTTATGAGCGAGGGGTCGATGTCGATGGAGGTGACCCTGGCCTTGCCGGTCATGGTGACTTTCACGAGACCGCCGCCGGATTGCCCAGTGACGCTCATGCTTTCCAGTTTGGCTTGCGTCTCGCCCATGCGGTCTTGCATGGACTGGACCTGTTTCATGATGTCAGCGAGGTTCTTCATCTTGGTCTTCCGAAAGCGTTGCAACGGGAAGGTCAGTGACCTTGGTGATCTCAGCGCCGGGGAAGGCTTTGAGCACGGCGGCAACAGTTGGGTCGGAACGGGCTTCACGCAAGGCTGTCGCTTCGGCCTGCTTTTTCTGTTGCGACAGGGGAACGGCACCGCCATCGCGTGCCAGCATGACAAGCCAGCGCCGCCCCGTCCAGGCTTCAAGCTTTCGTGACAATTCACCGGGCAATCCGTGGGGCGCGTTATGCTCCAGCGCAATTTCAAGTTTGCCGGGGCTCACGGAAATTGGCCTGACAAGACGTTCAAGATCGGATTTCAGCTTGATGTCGCGGTGCTCGTGGGCCAGCGCCACGATATCGGCAAAAGTCGATTGCGCGACGGGTGCTGACGGCGGCGGGCCCACATCATGGTTCGCCACATCGCGGGCGGGGGCCAGATTGCCGCGCGGCGGCGGCAGGCTCGCCATGGTGCTTTGGGGTGGCAGACGCGGTGCCAGCACAGTTGGTTCAGGGGCCGTCGCTGCAATCCGCGCAAGTTCTGCTGCTGGTGGCAAGTCCATGGCGTGGGCCAAGCGGATCAGCACCATCTCGGCGGCCTGCACCGGATTACCGGCGAGTGCTGTTTCGGAAATGCCCTTCAGTAACATCTGCCAGGCGCGGGCCAGCGCTGCCATCCCAAGTTTTTCGGCAAAAGCAGCCCCACGCTTTTTCTCGGACTCGGTGCGGGCACCATCCCGCAAGGCGGCTTCTTTCGCAAGCTTCAGCCGCGTCACCCAATGGACAAAATCGGCCATATCCTCGAGCATGGTGCGGGGATCAGCGCCTGCTTCATATTGCGTGGCAACACTGGCCAAGGCGCGGGCCGGATCGCCTGACATCACCGCTTCAAAGAGGTCAATCACCTTGCCGCGATCGACAAGGCCCATCATCTGCCCGACATCGGCGGACTTCACCTTGCCGTCACCATAGGCAATGGCCTGGTCGAGAAGCGACAGCGCATCGCGCACCGACCCCTCGGCGGCGCGGGCGATCATGCGCAACGCTTCTTCCTCGGCTTCAACATGTTCGGCTTTGGCGATGTTGCCGAGATGCTGCATGAGCAGTGCGGCATCGAGCCGTTTCAAATCAAAGCGCTGGCAGCGCGACAGAATGGTGACAGGAACTTTGCGGATTTCCGTCGTCGCAAAGATGAACTTCACATGGGGCGGTGGTTCTTCCAGCGTCTTCAACAGCGCGTTGAAGGCGCTCTTCGACAGCATGTGCACTTCGTCGATGATATAGACCTTGGTGCGGGCTTCGATTGGCGCATAGCGCACGCTCTCGATGATCTCGCGCATGTTGTCGACGCCGGTGTTGGAGGCGGCATCCATCTCGATCACGTCCATGTGGCGCGATTCAAGACTGGCCTCGCAGAGCGGTGTCAGTTCCTTCAGTTCAACCGTGGGACCGGGGGGATAATTGAGGGCCCGCGCAATGAGGCGGGCGGTTGTGGTTTTGCCGATGCCACGCACGCCGGTGAGCATATAGGCCTGGGCCACGCGGCCCGCCGCAAAGGCATTGGTCAGGGTGCGCACCAGCGCCTCCTGGCCGATCAGGGCGGTAAAGTCCTGCGGTCGGTATTTGCGGGCGAGAACGCGGTATCCCGCGGGTGTTGCACCGGTGGTGATGTTGGCCATGGCTCAGAAGCTTAAAGGTGGGAGGCTGGACGGGCAACCCGCAACAATCTCGTTGGGGCTGTTCCATTCCGGGGTTGGATATAGGGAAGAGAAGGGGCTAGTTCAACTGGGGAAGTATCGGCGGGAAATGCCGATAGCGTCTAGACTTGGGTTTGAGCCTCGTTCTTCGAAATCATATGTTTGAATGATTTCCCAATCACGAGCGCGACGGGAACTTCACGTCTCTGCCAAAGTTCAGGCCAGCGGCTTGTGATAGAGTTCGGAGCGCCCGTTTGAGGTCGTCCTGACCAATATTCTTGCTAATCCACCAACCGGAAGTGGTCCGCATGACGGCGAGGTCGGGGCGTCCTGGGTGGATTGTTTCTGAACTTCGGGACACGTACCGCCTTTTATTTGCACGCTTTGAGGCGAGCACATCGAGAGCTTCTGGAGCGACGTACGCAGTCAGATCCACGATTCTGGCGAATATCTCGGGCAAGGTCCAAGCAGAGAGTATCTGGCCGAGAAACTCTGCAGAATACTTCCCCGCTTGCTGTACAGGGCGCGCTTTTACGATGGGTTTTTGAGAACCTCCCCCAGTATTGTTTGCAGAAATTTCAATCGCGTCCTGAAGTGATCCTGCCAAACTCGCATTGAGGTAGGCACTCACCTCGAGTAACGCGCCGACCAAGTTTTCAGGAAGCATAACGAGAATCTTGCGTTCCGAGATTTCGTTGGTCATTGCTGCCTCCTGCTTTTCGTATTGTCGGATCGCCGTGACTTCATCACAGCGTGATACAGGGTGACGAGCGTATCCCCCACCACTATGATCTTGCTTCCACGAAGACGCTCAAGTTGCTGGATTTCGCGCTTTCGCTTTTCAATTTCGAGCTTTGCATCTTGGTCGGTCAAGAAAAATGCATCGTCTGCAATGCACGTCGCCACACTGAGGACAAGATCAACGTCAGCCTTGCGGAAGCCGCGCTGGCGCATACGCACCTCCGCGTGGTGCGTGAGCTGAATGTCAGCCATGATCGCCTCCTTCGTGCTTGTCCAGCAAGGGAGTCCCATCACCCCAGTCGAGTGAGGCAGCGAGTGCCATCCGTCTTTCGCGCTCTGCTTCGAGCACGGCGAGTTCCTCGGCTGGAATTTGTGCGATCATCCATGCAACGCGCTCGGCTTCCTTGTCGTCGCTTCTGAGTTCTTCCGGTATGTCCTTCAGTCGGACGTGCGCTCGCAGCAGCGCGTATTCCGCACGTGGGTTATTCCCGGTTAGCTGCTCGATTATGTCGGCGCCGATCCGGTACTCTGGGAATCCTTCGCTCGTCTTTCGGCTGAAAGGAATATTGAAGATGATCGCCTTCGCGTTGACCTCTTTTGTAAACTCTTGGAGATAATCGGCGAAGGGATTGTTCGCGGACGGATCGAAACCGAGATCGAAGGTGTCTTCCGCAACATGATCACCGAACAGGTCACGATTCTTAATACAGGCATGTTCTGCCGCAGCGCCATCCTGGGTGCGCGAAGCAGCATTGACGAATGAAAAATGGCCGCCTCCAAGGGATAGCAACCGATCCGCTGCCTCTTCTATCGCTTCAACGCGCTTCCGCCTCCAGGCAAGGCTCCCTTCCGCGAGCAGCGTCATGAACAACGGGGCCATTTCAATTTGAGATCGAATTGAAATCCCGTAAATGTGTTGCACCATGTTGAAGGCAAGCGCCGTTTCGGCGTCAATCATTGTGCGCAGCGGACGATAACCAAATTCGCGTAGAGTTTCCTCGTGGTTCCCGGTTTCGGAAGGAA
>JANNFZ010000519.1:0-7838 GCA_031380375.1 Hyphomicrobiales bacterium | reverse complement strand
TTCTCGCGGTAACTGTCGATGGTCTGGACCATCTGAATGACGTCCGCGATGAGTTCCGTCAGATTCGTGTCGCTGCGTTCCGGAGTTCCCAATCGGGAAAAGTCGAGCAGTTTCTCGGTAATCCCCTTGCAATGCACACATTGCACGCGGCGCATGGTTGAACCCTTGTGCTCGGTGCGAATTGCATTGAAATCAATGCCGAGATCGAGGCCCACTCGCATGGCTTGTCCGATAAAGCCTTCAGTACCCGCGATATAGAATCGCGTGCCCATGCGGGCGTTGACGAGATTCTGATGCAGGCGGTTGAGCAGCACCGGAATGGTGGGGGCCTGCCAGAACACGTCGGGCTTCAATTCGGCAAGTGACTTGCCAAGGTTCTTGCCAGCAGCGCTGCCCTCAACATAGAGGATATCTGACTTTGCGAGAAAGTCCGTGCCAACCGTTTCTACCTGTTCCTGCAAGGCCAACGGCCCCTCGCCCTCAAGCGCAAACAAATGCCGCCTTGCGTCACCGTCGATGGTGAGGCCCTTATAGACCGGTCGGCTTTTGATCCCCTGGACCAGCATTCAGGAATATCCGCAACCGTCTATCCCTCCCCCAAGTTTGGGGAGGGTGGCGCGCGTCTTGCGCGCCGGGTGGGGTTCGGTTTCATGTCCGCTGGTGCCCCACCCCCGTTGCCGCGCAACGGCGCCCTCCCCGATAGTCGGGGAGGGATGGAATGGAGAGTGTTGGCGCAACATGTTCATTGCTCGCTACCCCACGGCGGTCCGCTTTTTCTTCTCCGGATCATCAAAACTGATGGTGTGGGCAATGGCCTTGGCCTTCACATTCTTGCCGCGCACTTCGAGCTCCGTTCCTTGCTTGGCATAAGGCACATCAACACGCATGATCGCCATGCTCTTCTTGGTGAGCTTTGAGTAGCTCGGGCAGGTGATGACGCCGACCTTTTTACCATCGGCCCAGACTTCATCGCCGCCATCGGTGATCTTGTCACCATCGATCAACAGTCCGAAGATCTTGAAGCGTTCCCGGCCCTTGAGCTTGTAGTGCTCCTCGGCCCCACGGAATCCGGTTTTGCCCGGCGACACGGTGAAAGTGAGGCCGAGTTCCCAGAGCGAGTCGCCCGGCGGCTGGTCGGCAAAGGGATACATCTGCGAATTGTCGTAAGGGTAGAAGAGCAGATAGCTTTCGACGCGCAGGAAATCGAGCGTCGTGAAACACACAGGAATGATTCCCATCGACTTGCCATCAGCGAGTATTGTGTCCCAAATCAGTGGTGCATCCTGGCCCCGGCAGAAAATTTCATAACCGCGTTCGCCGGTGTAGCCGGTGCGCGAAATCATGACGGGGGCACCGAAAAGTTTTGTCTGCATGTGGTGGAAATATTTGAGGTCGCGAATGCCAGGCACGTGCTTTGCAAGGAACTCGACAGCGACTGGGCCTTGCAGTGAAAGATCATGCAGGTCGTCATCGAATAGCACTGCGCAATTGCGCCCCATAGCCTGCTTCACCACTTCTTCGTGGGCCGTGCCTGAGCCATGCACCAGCATCCAGGAATTGGGCCCGGTGCGATAGATAATGCAGTCATCGGTGAAATGGCCCTTGTCGTTGAGCATGCAGGCATAGACGGATTTGCCAGGGTAAACTTTGGTCAGGTCGCGTGTGGTGATGGCGTCGAGCACGGCGATGGCGTGGGGGCCGACGAGGTGCATCTTCTTCAAGCCCGAGACGTCCATAAGGCCCGCCTTGGTGCGCACCGCCGCGTGCTGGTCGAGAATATCGGCGTCATAGGTCCAGGCTGTACCCATGCCGCTCCAGTCTTCAAGCTTGGACCCGAGCGCCCTGTGGCGGTCACCAAGGACAGAGAATCTCCAAGACAAAGGCATCGGCGTCTCCTGTAAAAGTTTCCTGACCGGAACTATTATTTCCCCACTCTAACGTCGATTCCGCGAGGCGCAAGCCAGAAAACGATAGTCCCGGACGGGCTTTTGTTCAATTTGGCCAGCAGTCCACAGCCAACAGCATTTCGCTGAGATCGTGAAAGTTTTGGCCGTTCCGTCCGGTCAGTGCAGCGATTTTTTCAAGTCGCGTGTAGATCGTGTTGGGATGTTTGCCAAGGTTTCGCGCCGCCTCTTGGACATTGAGGTTGGCATCCGCCACGGCCCGCAGGGTCGTGAGCAGGTTGCCGTTGGCCTTGGCATCGGCCTCGATAAAACTTGTTATCCAGGCGGGTGCGGTGGATTGCAAATAATCCGCACCATGATGCACGAGCAAATCCCGGATGGGCAGCGATCCAAATTCCACAACGCGATTTGCGACATTGGCGAAATCCAGTGATATCATGGCTTCTTGCAAGGCCTTGGGAAGGTAGGATGTCGAGGGTTGATCCGAACTCACGCCAATGAGGACGGATGGCCCCAATTCATCCAGTTTGGGCCTGATGCGCACCGCCAGATTTGATTGTGGCGCAGTCCAGCCGGATTGGCGCCGGCGCGCCGACAGGACGGCCACCACATGATTTCCGCGCAAGCCAACGAGTGCGCGTACAGCACTTTCAGCCATGGTTCCAGAAAGGGCATTGACGATGCGTTGGGTTCGGGCCGTGCTGTCCATCTCGGCCGGATTGGTCGACTGCACAACCGCAACACAGTAGGACTGGTGTTGTTCCAGATAGCCCGCGCGCCGCAACATCCGTGAAACATGGGCATCGGATTCGTCGTAGCCGCTGAGCAGCAGATTGAGCAATTCGTTGCGACGATCGCCATCGGCTTCTGCCAGCAACCGCGTCTGAGCCACATATTCGGACGCGGTGGCCGCACTGACTGCAAATGAATAGTGGCTGACAAAATCACTGACAGGGGACACGGCACTTTCGGATGTCGCGACGTAACCCTTGTGCAGGCAAGCGGCAAAGACAGCTTCTATCGCGCGATTGGCTTGCAGCATGGCTTCAAGGGGAAACCGCTGCTCGGCGCGGCGCTGGGCTTGTTCCCGGGCGAAAACGAAATTGCCGATCGTGCCGCTCCGTAACACGCCCGCCATATCTTCAAGATGTTGAAGCAGATGAAAGTTGAGGCTGGGCAAAATGGCCGGGTTGCCGGAGGCAGCAAAAGCCGGAACGTCTCTGAGCACCGCATTGTGCATATTGGCCACCAGGCCGGATTTCTCTTGTTCCAGAATTCCGGCCAAAACGTCAGCCAAGCCTGAGGCAGCGAGCTTCGGCAGGATCAAACCAAGATCGTGGTGTTCGCTGGTCATTCCCCTGAATTCTGTGAAGTGTTCACATAAGAACTTACATTATTAGGGTAATTTCAGCCATTGGAATAGTGAAATATTGTGAATACCCTCCATAAACGGGCGAAGGCGCTCACAGCACAACAGGAGACGACAATGGCCAAATATCTTTTCGTATATCATGGCGGCAAAGCGATAACCGATCCGGCGGAGGGGAAAAAAGCCCATGACGCTTGGGGGGCCTGGTTTGGCTCCATGGGAGCAGCGGTCGTTGATGGTGGCAATCCGGTCGGCAAGTCGAGCACAGTCATGGCTGATGGCTCATTGGCAAATGGTGATGGCAGCAATCCTGCCAGCGGCTACAGCCTGATCGAGGCGTCAAGCCTTGAGGATGCGCACAAGAAAGCGAAAGGCTGCCCGTTGCTCAAGATGGGCGGCAGTGTGGAAATCGCCGAGACTTTCGACATGTAGCAACATGGCACTTGCCCTGCGACGCATTCTCGGGCATTTGCGTCGCCGGGCTAGGCCTCCCCAACGAGGTTCAGTCCATCTGTAAGGATGGAGAGACATGACGACACAAAAACCGGCAGTGCGCCCGGCCAACGCACAATTTTCATCCGGCCCTTGCGCCAAGTTGCCGGGCTGGACTCCCAATCACCTGAAGTATGCATTGACCGGACGGTCGCATCGTTCCGGCGAAGGCAAGAAGCGCCTGAAGCGCGCCATTGATTTGACGCGGACCGTGCTTGAAGTGCCCGCCGACTATCGCATCGGCATTGTGCCCGCTTCCGACACGGGTGCGGTGGAAATGGCGCTGTGGTCGTTGTTGGGACCGCGCGGTGTTGATGTCCTTGCCTGGGAAAGTTTCGGCGAGGGTTGGGTCTCCGACATTCTCAAGCAATTGAAGCTCGCAGATGTGCGGAAGTTGATCGCCCCCTATGGCGAACTGCCCGACCTCGCTGCGGTGGATTTTTCCCGCGACGTGGTGTTCACCTGGAACGGCACGACATCGGGTGTGCGTGTGCCCAATGCTGATTGGATTCCAGAAAACCGCGAAGGCCTGACGATTTGCGACGCCACGTCGGCGGCGTTCGCGCAGGATATGGATTTCGCAAAACTCGATGTGGTGACTTTCTCGTGGCAGAAAGTGCTGGGTGGCGAAGGCGCCCATGGCGTGATCATTCTTTCGCCCCGTGCCGTGGGCAGGCTTGAAACCTACACGCCGCCCTGGCCCATGCCGAAGATTTTCCGCATGACCTCTGGTGGCAAATTGATCGCCGGCATCTTTGAGGGCGAGACCATCAACACACCGTCCATGCTCTGCGTCGAAGACTATGTGGTGGCGCTGCAATGGGCGCAATCGATTGGCGGACTCAAAGGCTTGCAGGCGAGGGCCGATGCCAATGCGGCGGTCATTGACCGCTGGATCGCGACACGGGATTTTGCGCAGCATCTGGCGAAAGTACCGGCCACCCGTTCCAACACATCGGTGTGTTTCTCGCTTGCCGGTTCCGGAGACGTGCCAAAGAAAATGGCCAAGCTCCTGGAAGCGGAAGGCGTGGCCTTCGACATTGGCGGCTACCGTGACGCGCCACCGGGGCTTCGCATCTGGTGTGGAGCGACGGTCGAAACATCCGATCTCGAAGCACTGACGCCGTGGCTCGACTGGGCCTACGCCGCAACAACCGCATACTGATTCCAACATTTTTTCCAGGAGCGCCCCATGGCCCCCCGTGTACTCGTGTCCGACAAACTCTCCGAAGCCGCCGTCAAGATCTTCAAGGATCGCGGCATTGAAGTTGATTACAGGCCCGACCTTGGCAAGGACAAGGAAGCGCTTCTTGCGGTGATAGCTGGCTATGACGGCCTTGCCATCCGCTCGGCCAGCAAGGTGACGCCGAAAGTCATTGCAGCTGCGTCCCGCCTGAAAGTCATCGGCCGGGCCGGCATCGGCGTTGACAATGTTGACATTCCCGCCGCCAGCCAGCGCGGCATCGTGGTCATGAACACGCCTTTCGGCAACGCCATCACCACGGCAGAGCACGCGATCTCTATGATGATGGCGCTGGCCCGGCAAATCCCTGAAGCCAACGCCTCGACGCATGGCGGCAAGTGGGAGAAGAACCGCTTCATGGGTGTGGAATTGTTCAACAAGACACTTGGCGTCATTGGCTGCGGCAATATCGGTTCAATCGTGGCGGACCGGGCCATCGGCCTCAAAATGAAGGTCATTGCCTTTGATCCCTTCCTGTCACCAGAGCGGGCGCTGGAAATCGGCGTCGAGAAAGTGGATCTCGAGGAAATTTTCAAACGCTCGGATTTTATCACGCTGCACACCCCCCTGACCGACAAGACGCGCAATATCGTCAGCGCCGAGGCAATCGCCAAATGCCGCAAAGGTGTGCGCATCGTCAATTGCGCGCGCGGCGGTTTGGTCGATGAAGAGGCGCTTTATCAAGCGCTTCTCTCCAAGCATGTGGCGGGTGCAGCCCTTGATGTGTTTGAGACAGAGCCCGCCACCAACCACAAACTGTTCGGCCTCGACAATGTCGTGGTGACACCGCATCTCGGTGCATCAACCAACGAGGCGCAGGAAAACGTCGCCTTGCAGATAGCCGAGCAGATGGCGGATTTCCTGCTCACCGGGGCCGTCACCAATGCCCTCAACATGCCGTCGATCTCGGCTGATGAAGCGCCGCGCCTCAAGCCCTTTGTGGAACTGGCGAGCAAACTTGGTTCCTTTGCCGGCCAACTCACCGATGATGCGATCAATGGCATCGTCATCGAATATGCCGGGGACGTCGGTGAAATGAACACCCGGGCGCTGACATCAGCAGCACTGGCTGGCGTGTTGCAGCCACAGCTTGGCACCATCAACATGGTGTCGGCGCCCGTAGTGGCGCGCGAGCGCGGCATCAAGGTCGATGAAGTGAAGCAGACCCGGCGCGGCGCTTACGAAACCTATATCCGCCTCACGGTGAAAACCGACCGCTATGAGCGTTCGGTGGCGGGCACCGTGTTCTCTGACGGAAAGCCGCGCATCATCCAGATCAAGGGCATCGAGCTTGAGGCCGGTTTCGGTTCCCACATGCTTTATGTCACCAATATGGACAAGCCCGGTTTCATCGGCGCCGTCGGTTCATTGCTTGGCAATGCCGGTGTTAACATCGCGAGTTTTCACCTGGGCCGCCACGCCGAGGGAACCGATGCCATTTGCCTTGTCGAGGTCGATGGCGGCGTGCCGGATGCTGTGCTCGCCGCAGTCAAAGACCTGCCGCAGGTGAAACAGGCAAAGGCGCTGGCGTTTTAGCCCCACCCCCGACCCCTCCGCGAGGATCGGGGAGGGGTGAGTCCAACAACTTACCCCTCCCCAATTTTTGGGGAGGGGCAGGGGTGGGGTCTGCTGTTTGCCTACGCCCTCACTGCGCCGGCGGCATTCCAAGGAAGGCCGACATGTCGACGCCGTTGATCATCACCTTGTTGGGAGCTGCCACATCGACAACCCACACCAGCGAGCCGTCAGCTTCGGCCTTGCCAAAGCCCTTGGCCGCCACAAGGCCGCCCATGGCCTGTTGCGCCATGGGGTCGGTTGCGGCCGCACCCTGCACTTTTGCAAGCACCGCATCCATGCCGGTCATGCGGATTGTTGCCTTGCCCGTCGGGAAACCGGCAAAGCCCACGATCATGTCGCTGTCATAGGTGATCTTGAAGATCGGCGACGAAATCTCGCCTTCCGACAGTTTCACATTGACGGCATTATTGGGTGCAAAGGCCGGAAGATAAAGCATGCCGGAATCGGGTGGCAGCGGCGGGTCCTTTGAGAAATCAACCTGTGCGAGGGCCATCTTGACTGGCGCTTCCAGGTCAAAGCCCGAAAGCGTAAAATCGAGCTTGAAGGTGTTGGGAACGAGGCCATCGGTCCACGGCGGGGCAATGCCTGCAGGAATTGTGAAGTCCGTGAGACTAATTGCCTCGCGCAGCAGCCCGTCTTTGGTAATGCCACTCAAAGTGACTGCGCCACCCGCCGAACCGAAACCGAATTGGCCGAGTGCCGTGTTGACCGTGCCCTTGTCGTAGGATCCGCTTGAATCGAGTGAATCCCACAAGGGCAAGGCCTCGGTCAATTTCTCTTTCAATTGCGCCTGGTCGCGGATCAGCAATTCCTTGGAGGGCCGCGCCACGAACCACGCGACAAGATCAAGGATGGCCTTGGACCTGAAGCCTTTGATGGCAGACGTATAGGAGCCGCCCGCGATGTTGGCGGAGTAATCCATGGGCGGGCCGCTTGCCGCCATGCCCTCCGGCAATTCTGTGGTGCTGGCCGTGGTCACGCCGGAAAAACTCATGGTGCTTTGCGTGTCAACCGCACCGTCGGCACGGGCCGTGCCCAGCGCTGTTCTGGACCACGATTCAATCGATGATGCGGAACTGGTTTTTGTCTGGCTGAACGGGTCGTTCATGACTTGCGTGAAAGTCACACCTTTCAACGCATAGGTGCTGTTGAGAAAGGCAACGATGTTCTCATCAAACACGCCGTTCCACTCATTGCTGGCGGCCTTGGCATCAAAGCTTGAGATCCCCGGCGCATTCCAAGTCAGGCCCCA
>JANNFZ010000492.1:0-2797 GCA_031380375.1 Hyphomicrobiales bacterium | reverse complement strand
TTTGGCAGGGAAGCGCGATTCCGTGATCTTGAGTTCACGACGCGGCCAACAGCGGGGTTTGGGCCAACTGTAAACTCAAGGATCAAGACATGTACTCCACACTCTGGCTTATCGTTATCGCGGGCTTGCTAGCCTGCGCTTACGGTGCCGTTACCACGATGAATTTGCTGAAAGCAGATGCTGGTTCTGCCCGCATGCAAGAAATTTCCGGCCTCGTGCGCGAAGGCGCATCGGCTTATCTGAAGCGCCAATACACAACAATCGGCTATGTCGGCGTTGCGATTTTCATCATCACCTGGTTGCTGCTCGGCAAATTTGCCGCCATCGGTTTTGCCATCGGTGCAATTCTCTCCGGGCTTGCTGGCTTTATCGGCATGCACGTCTCAGTCCGTGCCAACGTACGCGTTGCTCAGGCTGCAACCAAGTCTCTCGCAGGTGGTTTGGACCTTGCGTTCAAAGCAGGCGCAGTCACAGGCTTGTTGGTTGCGGGTCTCGGCCTTCTCGGTGTGGTCTTATACTTCGGCTTCCTTACGGGATCGCTGGGCTTGGCACCAACATCACGTACCGTGATTGATGCGCTCGTCGCTCTCTCATTCGGCGCGTCATTGATTTCGATTTTCGCGCGTCTCGGCGGCGGCATCTTCACCAAGGGTGCAGACGTTGGCGGCGACATGGTAGGCAAGGTTGAAGCAGGCATTCCAGAAGATGATCCACGCAATCCCGCAACGATTGCCGACAACGTCGGCGACAACGTCGGCGATTGCGCCGGCATGGCGGCTGACTTGTTCGAAACCTATGTGGTAACAACTGTCGCCACCATGGTTCTCGCTGCCATCGCGCTTCCCGAAGCTTACAAGCTGGCGGGCATGGTGTTGCCACTCGCCATCGGCGGTGCCTGTGTGATCACGTCGATCATCGGCACCTATTTCGTGAAGCTCGGTGCATCGAACAATATCATGGGTGCACTTTATAAGGGCGTGTTTGTAACAGGTGCTTTGTCGTTGGTCGCTTTGTGGCCAGTGATGTCTTACGTGTTTGGTGACATGAATGTGGATCTTGGTGGTTTCACACCAAAGTCATTGTTCTTCTGTGGCATCGCTGGTTTGTTGATCACGGCCGCCATCATCTGGATCACTGAATACTACACCGGCACAGGCAAACGTCCTGTGAACTCTATCGCCGAAGCCTCGATTACAGGCCACGGCACCAACGTCATCCAAGGCCTTGCCGTATCGATGGAAGCCACCGCTGTTCCAGCGTTGATCATCATCACCGGTATTTTGGTGACGTTTAACTTGGCAGGGCTTTTTGGCATTGCCGTCGCAGTGACGACAATGCTCGCTCTGGCTGGCATGATCGTAGCACTTGATGCGTTTGGCCCGGTTACCGACAACGCAGGCGGCATCGCTGAAATGGCGGGGCTTCCAAAAGAAGTACGCCACAACACCGATGCGCTCGACGCCGTGGGCAACACCACCAAGGCCGTGACCAAGGGCTATGCCATTGCCTCAGCGGGGCTCGGCGCACTCGTGCTGTTTGCCGCCTACACACAAGACTTGGCCACCTTCTTCCCGACGTTGAAAGTCTCCTTCGACCTGTCGAACCCCTATGTGGTTGTTGGCTTGTTGTTTGGAGGCTTGCTGCCCTATCTGTTCGGCGGCATGTCCATGATGGCCGTGGGCCGTGCTGCACAAGCAATCGTTGTGGAAGTGCGCAGGCAGTTCAAGGAAAACCCCGGCATCATGAAAGGCACCACCAAGCCTGACTATGCACGGGCCGTGGACTTGCTCACCAAGGCCGCAATCAGGGAAATGATTTTACCATCCTTGCTGCCAGTATTGTCGCCAATCGTGGTCTACTTCGTCATCAACGCCATCGCAGGGCAGGCGCAAGCCTTCTCCGCCGTTGGTGCCATGTTGATGGGCGTCATCGTCAACGGTCTGTTCGTGGCAATCTCCATGACAGCTGGCGGCGGCGCTTGGGACAATGCGAAAAAGTCATTTGAGGACGGCTTTGTGGATAGCAAGGGCGTCAAGCATTTGAAGGGCTCAGAAGCCCACAAAGCAAGCGTCACCGGAGACACCGTAGGCGACCCCTACAAAGACACCGCAGGCCCAGCCGTAAACCCGATGATCAAGATCACGAACATCGTGGCGTTGCTGTTGCTGGCGGTGCTGGCGGGGCATTGAGATCAAGTCACGTCGTCGAAAATCAAAGCCGGGACAGGGAACTGCTCCGGCTTTTTCATTGAAATCCACTCCAGCTTGGGCTACATTGTAGCTCAGGAGAAACCCATGCCAGCCAACGATGTCGTCCGCGCCCGAATTGACAAAAAGACCAAAACCGAAGCCGCCGCCGTTCTGGCGACAATTGGCTTGACCGTGTCCGACGCCTTTCGCCTGCTCTTGGTGAAAGTGGCACAGGACAAGGCGTTGCCGTTTGAACCGCTTATTCCAAATGCCGAAACCATCGCGGCGATGGAGGAAGCGCGGATTGGAAACATGAAGTCCTTCACCACCATTGAAGCGCTGATGGCAGACTTGAATGCGGACGATTAATACCACCAGTCGATTTCGCAAGGATTACAAACGCGAATTAAAAAGTCGCCATCGCCAAGCCGTAGAAAACGAATTGCCAAGGCTGATTTCCGCTTTGGCGCATGACGAAAAACTTCAGGAACGCTATCAAGACCACGCCCTCACAGGCGTCTGGATCGATCATCGCGACAGCCATGTGAAGCCAGATTTGATTTTGATCTATCGAAAGCCTGACGAGAAAAATTTGGATTTTGTACGAT
>JANNFZ010000477.1:0-5682 GCA_031380375.1 Hyphomicrobiales bacterium | reverse complement strand
CAGATGCACAGGCCGCGAGGCTTTGCGGAGATGCGGCATGGACATGAGGCCGGAGCCGAGGAATGTGTTGGAGGTTGGGCAATGAACGACAGTTGAACCCGATTCCGAAAGCCGTTGTGCTTCGCGCTCGCTCAAATGAATGCCATGGGCAAAGAGCGAGGTTTCACCGAGCAGGCCATAGTGGTCATAGACATCGGTGTAGTCCCTGGCCTTCGGGAAAAGTTCTTTGACCCGGGCAATCTCGCCGGGGCTTTCCGAGATGTGGGTCTGCATCAAGCTGCCGGGCAGGGATTTCAAGAGTTCTCCCGAGAGGCGCAGTTGTTCTTCGCTCGATGTGATGGCAAAGCGCGGCGTGACCGCATGGCGAAGGCGGCCCTTGCCATGCCAGGACTTGTAAAGCGCTTCGGTGTCGCGCGCCCCTTGGTCCGGCGTGTCATGGACGGCGGGTATGGCGTTGCGGTCCATCATGGTCTTGCCTGTCACAAGCGCCATGCCGCGTTTTTCTGATGCTGCGAACAGCGCATCAGCGCAAGCCTTGTGCACCGAACAGAAGGCAAGTGCCGTGGTGGTGCCATGGGAAAAGAGCCGGTCGAGAAAAATTTCCGCCGCCATTGCCGCATGGGTTTCATCGGCGAAACGTGCCTCTTCGGGGAAAGTGAAACGCGTCAGCCAGTCCAGCAGGTCAAGGCCTGGGGCTGCAAGAATGCGGAATTGCGGGAAATGGATATGGGCATCGATGAAGCCGGGCAGCACGAGTTTTGCCCCATAGTCCTCGGCGGGCCATGTCCGATGAGCCAACGGGAGTTCGGAAAAATTGCCTACCCAGACAATCCTGCCATCATCAATCGCCATGGCGCCCTTGGCATGGTGAAAACCCACACTGCCTTCTGGCGAAAACGAGATCATTTGTCCGCGAATGACTTGCATCAGGCCTTCACCCGGTCTTCGATACGGAAACGGAAGATGCGCATGACTTGGGAAAGGGCCATGTCAAATTCCACATCCTTGCTGTTGGTGACGCGGGTTTCGAAGCTTTCGAGAATCTGGTGCTTGGTCGCCCCCTTGACTGCAAAGATGAAAGGAAATCCGAAAGCCCCTTTGTACTTCGCGTTGAGTTCAGTGAAGCGTTCAAACTCCTCGGCATTGAGTGTGTCGAGGCCGGCCCCTGTCTGTTCGCGGTTTGAATCACCGGTGAGCTTCGCCTTGCCCGCCAGATCAGGATGAAGACGGATCAACATCAGTTGCGCCGCGGGACTGGCGGCACGCAGGGTCTTTTCAAAACCTGCAACCATCGCTTCCCGGTCGGCAAAGGGGCGCGCATCTACGGCACCCCGCGCCACCCAAGGCGAATGCTCCGCCACGTCACCGAATGTCGCGACGAAATCCTCATCGGAGAGACGGTTGACTTGCATGATCGTCATCATTGCCTGGCAAGCCACGCGCCGAGTTTGGCGCGGTCCTCAATGCTCATGGCGGTCTTGTTGCCAAGCGGCATGGCCTTGGCATTGACCGCCTGTTTGATGATCTGGGGGCCATGGCGGCGCAAATCATCAAGCGTTTCCAGCAAAACACCCTTGGGTGGTTGCTTGAAAGCGGGATCAAGGGGCTTTGCCGCATGGCAGGCGGCGCAATGGGCCTGCGCTATGGCAAGCGCGTCGGCATCGCTCACCTCGCCTGCAAATTGCGGGGTCGCGCTGGGCGAGGTCATGAGCAAGGCTAGCCCGAGTGCCGCCCCAATGATCGGCAGCACCCAGGCGATCTCGCTTTGCTCGTCACCAACTTCGGTGCGCACCAGATAATGCCGGAGTGCAGCTCCCCCCACGACAATGAGACAGATGAGGATCCAGCTTTGCGGATGTTCCGTCAGGAAGGCATAGTGGTTGGACACCATCATGAGAAGCACGGGCAGCGTCAGATAGGTGTTGTGCAGTGAGCGCTGCTTGCCCATGGCACCATACGCAGGATCGGGCGCTTCGCCCCGCATCAGCGCTGCCACGATTTTCCGCTGGTTCGGAATAATGACCATAAACACATTGGCTGCCATGATGGTGCCGATGAACACGCCGGCATGAATGAAGGCCCCGCGCCCGGAAAACACGTGGGTAAAACCGAATGCCGCAAGGGCGATCATCAGCAGCACGAGGACAACAAGCACAGCAGGACGTGCAATGGCGAGCCAACGGCACAGCAGATCATAGACAATCCATCCACCAATGATTGCGGCAAGGGAAATGCCAATGGCCTGCCAGGGTGTTAAAGCCATGACGCCGGGATCGATCAGGTAGCTTTCGGCATTGAGATAGTACTGTATCGCCAGCAGCAGGAAACCCGTGACCCAGGCGAGATAGGCCTCCCACTTGAACCACGTCAGGTGACCGGGAAGTGACGGGGGAGCGGAGAGGTATTTTTGCACGTGGTAGAAACCGCCACCGTGCACTTCCCAGGCTTCTCCGCGCACCCCCGCAGGCAAGCCGTCGCGGGTTTGCAATAAAAAATCGAGCGCGACGAAATAGAATGATGTGCCGATCCAGGCGATGGCGGCGATCATGTGGCCCCAGCGCAAGAGCAGATTCATCCAGTCGGCTATGAAGGGATCAATCACAACGGGTCATCTCGCAAAAATGCCGGGCATCATCACCTGACACCCGGCACAAGTCATCCTGAGATTTACTGTGGCAGCGTGTCGTCAACGCCTTTGACATACCAGTTCATGCCAAGGATCATGCCGTCATCGACCTTGTCGACAACTGTTCCGTCCTGTTTGGTGACCGCACCGCCAAAGGGATTGAGCGTGCCAGCTGCAATGGCGGCAGCGGTTTCAGCCGCCATCTTGGCCACGTCCTCCGGCATGTTGGTATAGGGCGCCAGACTGACGGTACCCTCAGCCATGCCGTCCCACGAGCTTTGGCTTTTCCAAGTGCCGTTGATCACATCATTGACGCGGCGCACATAATAAGGTGCCCAATTGTCGACGATGGCCGTGAGCTGTGCCTTCGGCGCAAACTTGACCTGGTCCGAAGCCTGGCCAAAGCCCAGCTTGCCTTGCTCTTCGGCAACCTGCAGCGGAGCAGCAGAGTCGGTATGCTGCACCGTGATGTCGGCACCCTGGCTCAACAATACCTTTGCGGCGTCGGCTTCCTTGGCGGGATCAAACCAGGTGTTGGCCCAGATGACCTTGATCTTGAAGTCGGGATTGACCGATTGTGCGCCGAGCATGAACGAATTGATTCCCGCCACCACTTCCGGAATCGGGAAGGAGACGATGTAGCCGGCAACGCCGGTCTTCGACATCTTGGCGGCGATCTTGCCGATCACATAACGGCCTTCATGGAACTTGGCATTGTAGGTCGTCACGTTGTCGGCGTTCTTGTAGCCGGTGGCATGTTCGAACTTCACGTCCGGAAATTTGGCGGCAACCTTGAGAACCGGTTCCATGTAGCCGAAGGACGTTGCAAAAATGATCTTGCAGCCATCGCGGGCGAAGCGTTCAAAGGTCTTTTCGCTGTCGGCTTCGGCGACATTTTCCGCAAAGGCGGTTTCAACCTTGTCGCCCAGTTCCTTTTCGACGGCCAGGCGTCCCTGGTCGTGCTGGTAGGACCAGCCGAAATCACCGACCGGACCGACATAGACCCAGCAGGCCTTGAGCTTTTCGGCAGAAGCGGATGCAGAAGCCACACCGAGTGCAAGGGCTGCGGCAGCAGCTGTCATGAGCAGTTTTTTCATCTTTCGTCTCCCTGTTGATGAAGTTGTTTTAGCGGTCCGGAACGAAGGGCTGTCCAAGGCAGGCAGGGGTATTGGCACGGGCCAGCCCCTTGTTGCCGGAGATCAGCACAAGTGCGAGGATTGTGACAAGATAAGGCAGCGACGACAAGAGTTGTGAAGGGATACCCCACGCAAAAGTTTGCACCGTAAAGGCCAAAATCGAGATGGCACCGAAGAGATAGGCACCGATCGCCGCCCGCCACGGCAGCCAGGAGGCAAAAACCACCAGTGCCAGGGCAATCCAGCCCTTGCCCGCCGTCATGTTTTCCACCCACTGGGGGGTGTAGACAAGCGATAGATAGCCCCCCGCCAGCCCCGAACAGGCCCCGCCAAAGAGGACGCAAAGGTAGCGGACGCCAATCACGTTGTAGCCAAGGGCATGGGCCGAGGCATGTGAATTGCCGACGGCACGAATGATGAGGCCCGGTTTGGTGCGAAATAGCACATAGGAGATGGCCCCCGTCAGCAGGATGGAAAACGGAATGAGCGGATCAATGCGGAAGAGCAGCGGCAGCTTGACCCCGGGTTGGCCGACAAAAGCTTCACCAATGAGACCCGACAGTCCAAGGCCAAGCAATGTCAGGGCAAGGCCCGTCGCCACCTGGTTGGCCAGCAACGTGAGGGTGAGAAAACCGAACAAAAGCGCCATGACCATGCCGGCGGCGATAGCGGCCAAAACGCCAAACCACGGATTGCCGGTGAGGAAGGCGGCACCAAAACCGCAGACCGCCCCCATGACCATCATGCCCTCGACACCCAGATTGAGAACGCCGGAGCGCTCCGTCACCACTTCGCCCATGGCCGCAAGCAGCAGGGGCGTGGCAGCGGTCATGATGGTGAGGAGAAGGTCCATGGCTTAGGCTTTCGGTCGGTCATCGCGGCGGATGCGATAGAGAATGAGCGTGTCACAAGCGAGAATGTAAAAGAGCAAAATGCCCTGGAACACCTTGGCGATCTTGTCGGATATGCCGAGCGTCACCTGTGCCGCCTCGCCCCCGATGTAGCTGAGCGCCAGCAATACACCTGCAACGATCACGCCGAGCGGGTTGAGACGGCCGAGAAAGGCCACGATGATGGCGGCAAAACCATAACCGGGCGAGATCTGTGGCTGCAATTGCCCAACAACCGAGGCGATTTCGGAAACACCCGCAAGTCCCGCCATGCCGCCGGACAACAGGAAGCAGAACAGCACTGTGCGCTTTTCCGAAAAACCGGCAAAGCGCGCCGCCCGTGGGCTGCGCCCCGAAACGCGGATTTCAAAGCCTTTCATGGTCCGGCCCATGAGCAGCGCCAAAGCTATGGCGGCCACCACCGCGAAGACCACGCCCAGATGAATGGTGGAGGAGAGATAGGGCAGCAATTGCCATCCCGAAAAGGTGATGGATTTGGGGAAGTTGAAACCGTGTGGATCGCGCCACGGCCCGCGCACCAGCCAATCCAAGAGCAGTTGCGAAACATAAACGAGCATCAGCGAAGTCAGGATTTCATTGGCGCTGAAGCGGTTGCGCAAGAATGCCGGAATCGCCCCCCAGGCCATGCCGCCAATGATACCCATGCCGAGCATGGCAATGGTGGTAAGCGGCGATTGCCATTCCGGGAAAAGAACCGGGATGGCGCCGCCAAATATGGCGCCCATGGTGAACTGCCCTTCGGCACCGATATTCCAGACATTGGCGAGATAGCAGACCGAAAGGCCTGCCCCGATCAGAATGAGCGGCGAGGCCTTGACGATGATCTGTTCGAACGACCAGAGCGCCACCCAGGGTTCGATGAAATACACATAGAGTGCTGAAAACGGATTGTCGCCGCGCAACGCAAAGATGATGCCGCCGGTGATGACGGTCAGCGCCAAGGCAATAAAGGGCGATGCGATGGCCATGCGTGCCGAAGCCTCGGGCCGCTTCTCAAGCGTCAATCGCA
>JANNFZ010000404.1:0-3750 GCA_031380375.1 Hyphomicrobiales bacterium | reverse complement strand
CGGCCTGCCGCTGACCAAAGCGCTGGTGGAAGCCAACCGGGCCGCCTTCAAGCTTTCAAGCGAACCCGGCAAGGGCACGCTTGCCGAAGTCAATTTTCCCGTGACCCGGGTGCTGGCCGAATAGGCCCTGCGATGGCGCCTGCCCCCGAACCTTCGGCTTTTCGACCGCCACGCAACAGGCCGCCCATGGCGAAGTCGACCGTCGTCGCGGTCATACTCGCCCTGCCACTGGCGCTGCCCATATTGGCGATCATCGCATTGGCCTTCACGGCCGATGCTTCGGCGTGGCCCAAACTGCTGTCGGGCGTGTTGCCCGCCATGACGCTGGAAACGGTGCTCTATTGCGCCGGTGTATCGGTTGGAACCCTGGTCGTTGGAACAAGCCTTGCATTCGTCATCACCATGTTCCGTTTTCCCGGACGCAATATGCTGAAGTGGCTGGCCATCCTGCCGCTCGCCGTGCCCGGTTACATCACGGCCTTCGCCTATGTCGACACGTTCTCCTATGCGGGCTCGTTCCAGGTGATGCTGCGGCAAACCTTTGGCTGGACACAGCCCGGGGACTATCATTTTCCGGAAATCCGTTCGCTGGGCGGTGCCATATTTGTCATGACGGCAGCGCTCTACCCTTACGTCTATATGTCGGCGCGCGCCGCCTTTATCAAACACTCCCTGTCGCAGATTGATGCGGCGCGCACCCTTGGCCGCAACCCATGGCGGGCCTTTGTGGAAATCACCCTGCCGCAAACCCGGCCCGCTCTTGCCATCGGTGTATCACTGGTGGTGATGGAATGTCTCAATGACATTGGCGCCGTCGGTTTCTTCGGCGTCAACACGCTGACCTATGGCATTTACACTTTGTGGCTTGGACAGGGCAATCTTGGTGCTGCCGCCCAGCTTGCGCTCGTGCTCTTGACCGCTGTCATAGCACTCATCCTGTTTGAGCAAATGATGCGGCAACGCGATGAGCTGTCGCGCGCCGCCAAGGGTTCGGCCATGCTGGAGCGCCGCAAACTCACGGGTTGGCAAGGGCTTGCCGCCGTGCTGGTGACGGTTGCGCCCATCTTTGCGGGTTTTGCCCTGCCGGTGCTGCTGCTTGTCGGTTACGCACAGCATCATTGGGACAGCGGGCTTTCCGCGAATTTCCTGCAAGCCGCGTCAAACTCCGTCGTGCTGGCCTTGCTGGCCTGTCTCGGCACCCTCACGCTGGCGCTGGTTTTCGGCTATGCCAATCGCCGCAGCCAATCGCCGGTGCTCGCAAGCGCCACGGGTTTTGCAGGTTTGGGCTACGCACTTCCCGGCACCGTGCTGGGCATTGGCGTCCTTGTGCCACTCGCCCATATCGACCGTCTGATCAATGCCGTCAGTGTTGCCGTGTTCAATTGGCAACCGGGCCTCATCCTGTCGGGCAGCATTGCAGCGCTGGTCTTTGCCTATGTGGCGCGCTTTCTGGCAATCGCCCTTGGCTCGGTGGAAGCAGGATTGCTGAAAGTCTCGCCGAGCCTTGATGAAGCGGCACGCAGTCTTGGCCGCAAGCCCTTCACCGCTTTCCGCGACATTCATTTGCCACTGTTGCGGCCCTCATTGTTGACGGCGGCATTGCTGGTGTTCGTCGATGCCATGAAGGAACTTCCGGCCACCCTGATGCTGCGCCCATTTGATTTTGACACGCTTGCCACCCACGTGTTTTCCCTGGCCTCACTCGGGCAGATCGAAGACAGCGCCGTGCCTGCCTTGACCATCATCGCCGTTGGGCTTCTGCCGGTCGCCATACTGACGCGCAATGTGCGCGATCCGGGCCGGGTCTGAGGCCATGACGCGGGCACGACGCAACACGTTGCTTTTGGTCTTGCTGGCCTTGGCGTTGGCCGCGAGCATTTTTGTCGTGGTGCTGCCGCAAATCATCCTGCATCGCCAGGCGAGCAGACTCCTGCAGGCAACAGGACTAGTCCTTCCACTCGACACGAAGACCGGCTTTTCCTTCAGCGAAGGTTTTGCCGTGACATTGAGTGATGTGGCACTGGCCAGCAGCAACCAACAAGGCGTGCCTGTTGTTTCGGTGGCCGAGATTATCATGCCCTTGCATTTCTCGGATTTCCTGCCAGGTGCTGCCGGACCACACGAGTCAATACTGGAAGACGCAAGTTTCGCGTTTCCGGTGACGAACACAACGGAAAGGAACCGCGTTGCACAGCCCGATCCCCTGCGGCTTACGTTACGCAACAGCGTCCTCAAGCTCGACGATCCAAAACGGGGCACGGTGTTTGCCGCCAGCGACATCAACGGCGAAATTGTCATTGATGGCACGGGGGCGTTGCTGATCGACGTCCGCGCCCTGCTTAACGGTCAACCCACACAAGTGACCGCGAGTTTTGATGATATCGTGCGGTTGCAGGGGAATGGATCGCCTGCCGATTTTGCGCTGGCCACGAAGGATCAAAGCCTCATTTTTTCAGGCAGGGCCCAGGCCATCCCGACGCCGACACTGGACGGCACTTTCTCGCTGCAAAGTCCGGATGCCGCTTCCGCCCTGGCGTGGCTTGGATTTGGTGCGTTTGGCGTTTTGAACGGATCAGCCCTCAGGGTCGAAGGCCCGGTTTCGCTGCAAGGCCTGCGCGTGGAACTGCCGAAGAGCCTGTTTTCGCTTGGCGGCTCAAAGGGAGAGATGAAGCTGGCGCTTGATGCGGGCCGTGACCGCCCCAAGTTGCTGGCGCGGTCGGTGGTCGACAAGTTGGTGCTGGCGCTTCCGGCAATCATTGCCCAATCGGGCAACTGGAGCGATGTTCCATTTGATCTCTCACAATTGCGCAGTTTTGATGCCGACACCGAGGTGACGGCGGTTGCAGCTTTGGCAGGCAATGTCACCATGGGACCCAGCACTTTTGCCGTGAAGCTCAATGACGGCACTGCTGAATTGAAACTGAATGGCGAAGATGTTGGCGGCGCAACGCTCATCTCATCACTTGCGATGACGGTCACCGGGACCGAACCCGTTTTGCGGCTCGATTTTTCCCTCAACAATGCAAATGCCACGCGCCTTGCGTCCCAGGTGTTTAATTTTGCGGACCTGACAGGTGACACGGATCTAACTCTGAAGCTCGACGCAACGGGTGCAAGTCCGGCACGGCTTGTTTCATCTCTCAAGGGTGATGCCAATATGCTGCTGCGCAAAGGGACCCTTTCGGGCTTCGACCTCACTGGTCTGGCAAAGGCTTCGGAGACTGCACAACGCGATGGCTGGCACCAGGCTGCGGCGACAAGCACTGACATGAGCGAAGTGCTGTTGGAAACCAAGCTCGATGAAGGCATTGCCCGCATTGTGAAGGGCGAGATCAAGGGTCAGGCCCCGGCACTTTCCTTTTCAGGCGAGATCGATGTCTTGCGCCAGGCGCTGGCCGTTAAGCTTGCAAACGGAGTCACGGTAGCGGGCCCCTGGGCCAATCCGCATTTGGCACCTCCCCCGTGACCTGTTTTGTGGCAGGATGTGGGCCATGATCCGGGTCCAGCAACAGGCATTCGATGTCGGCGCGGAATTGCGGGTTCTGAAGCTTGGGCGAACCGACATTGGCGGCACCGCATTGTTTGTCGGCAGCGTGCGTGAGCTGAGTGGGGACAAACCAGTTTCCGCCATGGCGCTTGAGCACTATCCCGGCATGACGGAAAAGGCACTCGCCGGCATCGAGGCCGAGGCGCGCCGGCGCTGGCCTGTGGACGACGTGCTCATCATCCACAGGTTTGGCCGCCTGTTGC
>JANNFZ010000369.1:0-2678 GCA_031380375.1 Hyphomicrobiales bacterium | reverse complement strand
CCTGCTGCACCGTGATGATCGTGGCCAGTTTCTCAATGGCATGCGGCAATTGCTGACTGGCGAAGTTTCGCCGCTGCAAATGGAATTGCGCATGATGACCGCGGACAATCGTGTGGTGCATGGCGCGCTTTCCGTGGCGCTTGTCAAGAACGAGAAGGGCGAGACCGAACAGCTGATCGTTCAGACAGTCGACATCACCGAACGCAAGACCGTAAACCAGCGCCTGCAAAAGGCGCAGAAAATGGAAGCCGTTGGCCAGTTGACCGGAGGCCTTGCCCATGACTTCAACAATCTCCTCACCATCATCATCGGCAATTTGCAGCTGCTCGATGGCAAGCTCGATGGCGATGAAAAAGCCAAAAAGCGCCTGAGCGAAGCGGTTGACGCTGCCCGCAAGGGTTCCGACCTCACCCGCCAGATGCTGGCCTTTGCGCGGAAGCAGGACCTCGAGCCCAAAGACACCGAGATCAATGGCTTGATCAGGGGCATGGAACAATTGGTTGCCCGTGCTGTCGGCGAAACCATCGAGGTCAAGGTCCAGGCCATGGACAGCGATCCACGTTCGCTCATTGATCCTTCGCAGCTTGAGAGCGCCATTCTCAATCTTTCGATCAATGCCCGTGATGCCATGCCGGATGGCGGCAAGCTCACGATTGAAACACAAGCCGCATATCTCGACCAGTTCTACGCGGCCAAAAATCCGGAAGTGGTTCCCGGCCACTATGTGATGATCGCCGTCTCAGACACAGGCACGGGCATGTCGCAGGACACGCTTGAAAAGGCCTTCCAGCCTTTCTTCACCACCAAGCCCAACGGCAAGGGCACGGGCCTTGGCCTTTCCATGGTTTATGGATTTATCAAGCAGTCGGGCGGCCACATCTCGATCTATTCCGAGGTGGGCCACGGCACATCAGTGAAAATGTACCTGCCGCGCCGCATGAAGGCCGGTGAGACCGCGTCCCCGGATGTCGAGACCGCCGTTGATATGCCTAAATCCGTTGAACCGGTGCAAGGTGAAACGCGCCGCCCCAAGATTCTTGTTGTCGAAGACCAGGAGGCGGTGCGTGCCGTGGCTTGCGGCTTCCTCGAGGACTTTGGCTACGAGATCATCGAAGCCGGTGACGGTTTCGAGGCCCTGTCGCGCCTGCAGGAACATGATGATGTTGACCTCATGTTCTCGGATGTTGTCATGCCCGGCGGCATGAATGGTTTTGATCTCGCCCAAGCGGCCCAGAGCCTGAAAGCATCGCTCAAGATCGTCCACACTTCCGGCTATCCCAAAGGTGCCATGGTGCACCAGGATGAGCCACGCTTCCGTGAAGGCTATATCATCATGAAGCCCTATCGCCGCGAAGACCTGCAGAAAATCATCAAGGACGCCCTCGAGCGGCAGTAGAAAGTTTTATTTCAATCGCTGATCGAAGGGAAATTCTGTTGACTTGATGATTGAAATCCGCCGCGCATCGGGATGCAACGGGTTCATCAGGTAGTTTGTGGCGGTCGGCATCAGCGCTGACGGCACGCGCAGGATTGCTGAATTCAATGATCCTAGCCAGTCGTCACCCACTTTGCGAGAGTAGTCCAGATCAGTCTGCCAGTCGGGCTTCAGTTTCACGGTCGAAACCCGCACGGACTTTGGGACGCTTATTTCAAGCATCCTAGAAGCGTCCGGCAATTCGCCGGAGTTGATATGGACAAGAATTTCCAGCATTGCCAGGGCTGGGTGCTCAGCGGTGTATAAGATTAGCCGGCCCGTGCTGTGCCATCTGCCCGGATATTTGAGTCCGCCAACGCCCGACAGATTTGCGTGGTTGGATATCCTCCAGACCCGCATGTTCAGGCAAACATGCCGTGATCAATTTGCCCCAGAATCTCATTGACAAGCAGAGCCCCGGCCTCTGACCGCAACAGTTCAAGCGGAGTCTGATTGGCCATTCTCTTGATCGGCGTGCGCAGCCACCGGTCCGACTTGTCGGTGCTGCCGAATACCCTGTCGGCCTCGCTTACAACACGGGCTAGCCGCATTGCCTTGTCGGTTTCCTCCCGCGTCAAACTTTCCTTCCTGGCAATTCTTCTCACCATCGTTCGGTGGGGAATTACGAGATCGCCGATTTCATCGGCATGAAAGCGCTTCCCGAATATTGACTTGAGATCGTTGGACGCAGTCTGTTCCATTCTGCCGGAAGCCACGTTCCGAATGTGCCCCTTGACCAGAAGACCAATACTCCCCTTCAAAGATCCAGCCTCAGGGCGGTCGCGCAGCTTGCGCGACCGGAATTTCCCAGAGGAAGCCGCATATGCCATTTTGTCTGCCATTGTTGCAATATGGCATATTTTGAGCACAGTTTCAACGGCTTTGCATTCCACATGGGCCAAGCTTAAATCTGCTTGGAGTGATTCATACCATTTTCGACATTCTGGCCGCCACCTGCTCGCTGGGCATGACGCTGTTCTGCTATCGTTGGCGGCTTAAAGATGCGGCTGTCCGCATTGAAAATGCTGGTGCGGGCTATGTGATTGCCTTGATCGTAGGTGCCGCCGCGGGCGGTTATGGGTTTGGATCGCTCAATCTTTGGCTATCTGGCGAGGCGCAAGTCGCGCGTTCCATTGTCGGTGCATTGGCGGGCGCTATTGCTGCAGTTGAAATCTTCAAGCGGCTGCGCGGCATCAAGGGTTCG
>JANNFZ010000281.1:0-4176 GCA_031380375.1 Hyphomicrobiales bacterium | reverse complement strand
AGATCAGGCCGCACACCCGTCGCTGCTGAAAGACCGCCGGGATGCAGGCGCGATGTCATCACTTCATCGAAGAGCAGCACAATGCCGCGCGCCGTGCATTCCAAACGCAGCATGCTCAGGAATTCGAGGCTGGCCGGAATGCAGCCGCCGCCACCCAGCATGGGCTCAAGGATGACCGCCGCCAACCGATCGGCATGCTTGGAAATCAGCGTGCGCGTCGCCTCCACATCATTGTAGTTTCCCATCACGCATTCAAACGGGGCGTTCACGGGTGAAGCGCCATGGGTGAAATACAAAGTGCCGCCATGATAACCGCCCATCATGGGCATGATGGCGGGGCGCTTGGTGAAATTGCGCGCTGCGGCAATCGCCATCATGTTGGCTTCGGTGCCGGAATTGGTGAAACGCAATTGATCGAGGCCAAAACGCCTGGTGACAACTTCGGCAAGGGCGATCTCGCGCACATGCTGGGCACCAAGGTTTAATCCCCCCGCCATGGCTTCGGTTACAGCTGCGATGATTTTCGGATGCGAATGACCGTAAATCCCCGCCGAATATTCACCAACCAGATCGATATAGGTGTGGCCATCAACATCCGTCAGCCGCGATGCTTCGGCCTTTTCGATCCGAACGGGGAAGGGCTTGGAATACAGCACCGTCCTGGTATTGCCACCTGGCATCACAGCCTCGGCCCGCCGCTGCATGGCCCCGGTTTTCGGGCGCTTTGCCACATAGGTTGCAATGGCCTCGGCCAAGGCTTCGTCAATTCGCTGGTCTTTCGTCACACTGTCCATCACATTGGGCTCCTGACTGGCAATTCAGCACGCCCCACGATGGTAACCAAGTCTCCACATTCTGACCAAATTGCCCGTGCAACTGGGGCCGGGGGTGAATAGAATTGCACCTGGAGCCCGTTCAACCTTGATTCACACCGTTCGAAAAACTGCTGTTGCCGCCGCCGCCCTGACAGCCCTTCTTGGCATCCCCGCCCATGCCGAGGAACGATTTGCCACGCGCTATGATGTGCAGGTTGCAGGTCTCACCATCATGAAAATCAACAACGAGGCCATTCTCGATGGCAACAGCTACCAGTCCACCATGCGTGCCAAATCCTCAGGTTTGCTGAATTTCTTTTCCGACCTCAGCCTCGAAATGACCAGCACCGGAAAAATCAGCAAAAACAATTTTGCCTCGCTGTCATTTGACTATTTGCGCAAGCGCGGCAGTGACGCCAACACGCGCATTCTCAAATGGGACAAGAACGGCATTGCCAATGTCGGCGTGTCGTTCAAGGGCGAAGGCCTGAAACACGTCGAGAAGACCCTCGCCAAGGGCACCCGTGATCCCCTCAGCATCCTGTTGCAGGTGAGCTTCGCCAATGCCGACGAAGTCTGCACCGGAACGGAGCGCGCCTATGACGGGCGTGATGTCTATGACATTGCTTTCGAGCAGACCAAGGCAGACGAGAACTCCATCGAATGCCGCTTCACGCTCACATCCGTGGCTGGGCGCGATTACAATGATGCGTTGCCAAAAAAAGCGGCCGTCACGTCATATTCCGCCGTCTACAAGCCGGTGCGGCCCGACTCCATTTCCGACCCGATATTCGTGCCCTTCAAAATCAAGGGTGTTCTCGAGGGTCAGAATTTCACTGCCAAACTCAAGTGGATGACCCTGAACGGCCAGACCGTCGTGGATTGACGGAACACCTGCTCCTGACAGCGCGTGAACTTCGATTTCCGGCTCACCCAAGCTTCGCCAGAATAATTGTGTCCGGCCTTTGTGTCGCGGCGATGCAGGAATTGTGCGGAAAATTCTATCGATCCCCGTCATGAGGAACAAGCACGATCTTCCCGACATGTTTCTTCGACAAAAACTCCACTTGGGCAGTTGCAATATCCCGCAAGGGGTACTGTTTGGCTACAATCGGTTTGATCTCGCCGCGTTCGACGTACCCAACGAGATCTGGAAAGACATGGGCGTCCTGCGAGGTGCATCCAAACAATGTCAGATCCTTGAGATAGAGCTTTCTTAAATCCAGATGCACAATCGGTCCGGCAATAGCACCCGAAACGGCATAGCGGCCCCGGGGTTTGAGCACATTCAGCAATGCGGGCCATTGCGGCCCACCAACAACATCAACAACAACATCAATGCTGCTGTTTTCCAATGCCTCGGCAATAGCCGGACCTCTTTCGACGCATTTGTTCGCGCCGGCAGATTGCAATTCAGCAAACTTGCCGGGCGCTGAAATTGCCGTCACATGGGCTCCGCGCCGCCGTGCCAGTTGAATGGCGGCAATGCCGACATTTCCTGATGCTCCCGTGATGAGGACGCTCTCACCAGAATTTAGTGCCGCGCGGCTGATCAGGTTTTCAGCCGTGGCAAAGGCGCAAGGTACAGCCGCGAGTTCCGCATCCGTCAAATCGGATTGGATGTGATACGTGTCGGCAGACGGAGCTGATACGAACTGCGCAAAGGCCCCGTCGCGCTCGGAGCCGAGCCAAGGCGTAAACTCTCCTTGCCGCAACGACAGCAGGCAACTTTGAACGATGACTCTCTGACCGAGGCGGCTTTCGGCAACACCTGGTCCCAGACCCACAATCATTCCACAAACATCGGCCCCTTGAATTCGCGGGAAAGCAAGCCCGGCCCCTGTCCAATCACCGTCTGCAGGCGACAACTCCAATCCTGTGGTTTCATCGGTGCCTGCAGTTGCCTTGGATGAATACCAGCCAATACGTGTGTTGATGTCGGTATTGTTGATGCCAGCCGCCAGCACCTTTATGAGAACTTCGCCCGGACCCGCTATCGGCGCTGTAACATTCTCGGAATAAACAAGCTTGTCGCAACCGCCATGCCCAACGAGCTGAACCGCCTTCATCAGTCTGGGTGCTGCCACTTCACTGTCCTGCCTGATTAAGTTCATTACATATTGCAGACTTGCTAAATGGACGGTTTCAAATCACCGACTGACGTCCCGTTAGACAATTGCGTAACTTGCCTTGCCATAGGCCTTTGACATGGTCGCCCGTTGACCCACACCAACAATTACCGAAAAACATCCGTGCTGAGGTAGCGCAGGCCGGAATCCACAATCAGAGTTGCGACATTAGCCCCTGCTCCCAGTCGTTCGGCCACTTTGAGTGCTGCAACGATGTTGGCACCCGTCGAGGTTCCGGCGAAGATCGCTTCTTCCCGCGCCAACCGCCGTGCCATTGCCTTGGCGTCATCGGTTGAGACAGTGAGGATTTCGTTCACTTCCGCCGGGTCCCACAGCGGCGGCAGGAACCCAAGCCCAATGCCCTCGATTTTGTGCGACCCCGGGGACCTGCCCGACAGGACCGCGGATTCGTCAGGCTCAACCGCGAAGACGAGAAGATCATGCTTCTCGCGCTTGAGCGCCCGGCTCATGCCGTGCAGCGAATGCGCGGTGCTGACAGTGTGAACGAGCGCGTCAATCTTGCCGCCTGTCTGTTTCCATATCTCCTCACCCAGCCCGTAGTAACCCGCTGCGCCATCCTCATTCTTCAGTTGGTCGGCCCACCAGTGGCCCGGCTGTTTGCTGATTTCGCCGGCCTTGGCGATCATCGCCTGGATCAACTCCTTGGTGATCTTCTTGTTGTCACTCGCAACATCGGTGATCCGGGCTCCGAAGGCTTGCATTGTAAAGCGCTTCTCGTCGCTGAAAGCATCGGAGAAAGCAAAATGTGTCTTGTAACCGAGTGCCGCCGCAACGAAGGCAAGCGATATGCCAGTGGTGCCAGCTGTGTATTCGACCACCGTGCCACCTGGGAGGAGCAGTCCTTTCCGGGCGGCGCATGCGATGAGATTTCGCGCCAGCCGGTCCTTCATGCTGCCGGTCGGATTGGCGGATTCAAGCTTGGCAACGATGCGTGCGCTGCCCTTGGGAACGATGTTTCGAAGCTCAACGAGTGGCGTGTTGCCAATTGCATCGAGGATGTGGTTGCGATCATCGGGCATGGTCAATGCACGTGCGGCTTCAAGACATGCAGGGACACATAGGGCACATCGCCAACGACCCAGCTGTCATGGGGCATTGTCGTTATGTAAAATACTGTGCCCGGAACCAGATCGAGATATTGGCCATCCTCATATTGAACGGCGCCATGCCCCGACAATACTGTTCCGGTGTGCGGTGCGTGGCAAAGACGG
>JANNFZ010000273.1:0-7033 GCA_031380375.1 Hyphomicrobiales bacterium | reverse complement strand
ACCAGATTCTATGGCCTTGCAGGGCGCCGATCTCATCCGCGACTTTGTTACCCGCCTGCCGGGTCGGCCCGGCGTTTACCGCATGTATGACGCCAAGGGTGCTGTGCTTTATGTCGGCAAGGCACGGAGCCTGAAGAACCGCGTGTCGAACTATGCACGTGGGCAGGGCCACAACAACCGCATCGCCTTGATGATATCACAGACCGCCAACATGGAGTTTGTGACGACGGCGACAGAAGCAGAAGCGTTGCTGCTGGAATCAAACCTGATCAAGAAACTGAAGCCGCGTTTCAACGTGCTGCTGCGCGATGACAAAAGCTTTCCCTATATCCTGATCGCCGAGGACCATGCCGTGCCGCAGCTTGCCAAACATCGTGGCGCGCGCAACCGCAAAGGCAATTATTTCGGCCCCTTCGCTTCGGCAGGGGCTGTAAACCAGGCGATCAACACCTTGCAGAAGGCCTTTCTCATCCGCACCTGCAGTGACAGTTTTTATGAGAACCGCACACGCCCCTGCCTGCTCTACCAGATCAAGCGCTGTGCGGCACCATGCGTCAACTATGTGACGGCAGAAGATTATGGCGTGCTTGTGCAGGATGCCAAGACATTCCTTACCAAAGGTGGCGGGCCCGTGAAGGCCGATCTTGCACAGCGCATGGAAGCTGCGGCGAACAACCTCGATTTTGAAACGGCGGCTCGCTACCGCGACCGCATCCAGGCCATGAGTTTCGTCACCCAATCGCAGGGCATCAATCCGTTGGGGGTAAAAGAGGCCGATGTTTTCGCGCTGGCCCAAGAGGGCGGGCAAACTTGCGTGCAGGTGTTCTTCTTCCGCTCCGGCCAGAACTGGGGCAACCGCGCATATTTCCCGCGTGCCGACCGCCAGGCTTCGGAGTCCGAAATTCTCCAGGCTTTCCTTGGTCAATTCTATGATGACAAGCCGCTGCCGCCGCTCATCCTGTTGTCTCACAACGTGGAGGAGCGCGCATTGCTGGAAGAGGCTTTCACGTCCCATGCCGGCCACAAGGTCGAGATTTCCGTGCCGCAGCGTGGCGAAAAGAAAATGCTCGTTGAACATGCCGTCACCAATGCGCGTGAAGCCAATGGCCGGAAGCTTGCGGAAACTTCGACGCAAGGGAAACTGCTGGACGGCGTGGCCAAGGCCTTTGACCTTGAAGCTCCGCCCAATCGCATTGAGATTTACGACAACTCCCACATTCAAGGGGCATTTGCCGTGGGGGGGATGGTGGTTGCAGGCCCCGAAGGCTTCATCAAGGCGCAATACCGGAAGTTCAACATCAAGCAGGCTGAAGTGGCAGGCGATGACTTTGGCATGATGACGGAAGTGCTGACCCGGCGTTTTTCACGGTTGTTGAAAGAGCAGGGCGAAAAGCCCGAGGAGTCCGAGAATTCGCAATGGCCGGACCTCGTGCTGATCGACGGCGGGCAGGGACAATTGTCGGCAGCGCAGGCAGTTCTGTCGGAATTGGGCATTGATGACGTGCCGCTCGTTGGCATTGCCAAGGGTCCGGACCGCGATGCAGGCCGCGAACATTTTTACAGCAAGGGCAAGCCGAGTTTCATGCTCGAGGCGCGTGATCCCGTGCTTTATTATGTGCAGCGCCTGCGCGACGAGGCCCACCGCTGGGCCATCGGCAGCCACAGGGCGCGGCGTACCCGGGCCATCGGCATGAACCCACTTGATGAAATCCCCGGCATTGGACCCATGCGCAAGAAAGCCTTGCTCCAAAGCTTCGGATCGGCGAAAGCGGTCACCAAGGCAAATGTTGCTGATTTGGCAGCCGTTGAAGGGGTCAGTTCCCAGCTCGCCCAGGCGATCTACGACCACTTCCACCCCGACAGCAGCTAGAGCACGATCTCCTTTGACCGAGTCGGTCAAAGGAGATGAACGTGCTCGGAAATTGAATTTTCGATCGCGTTTGTCTGTTTTGGATGATTCATTCAAAACAGACCGCGATCTAAGCGGCAGGGGCATGAGCACGGGCGCAAGACACAGTCTCAGAAACTCCAAGGTTTGGAATCTCCCGAACCTGCTGACCTATGGCCGCATTGCAGCGGTGCCAGTGGTGGCTGGCCTTTTGATGTGGGGCGGCAATGGCGCCCGGTGGGCGGCCGTCGCCATTTATATCGTTGCTGCCATTACTGACTTTTTTGACGGTTACCTGGCGCGCAAATGGCAATTGCAATCATCGTTGGGCCGCATGCTCGACCCGATCGCCGACAAGGTGCTGGTGGCGATCGTGCTGCTGGTGCTTTCGGCCGATGGCATTTTGTTTGGTGGCCACATCTGGGCGGCCATCATTATTCTGGCCCGCGAAGTGCTGGTGTCGGGCTTGCGTGAATATCTTGGTGAATTGCGCGTGTCGGTGCCGGTCACCAATATCGCCAAGTGGAAAACCACGGTGCAACTTGTGGCCATCGGATTCCTGATCGCAGGGCCGGCAGGTGATGTGTTCATTCCCGGCATCACCGAGGTCGGCATTGCCGGCTTGTGGATTGCGGCGGGACTGACACTTTACACAGGCTATGACTATTTCCGCGCCGGCATCCGCCATGTGGTGGATGGCGAATGAAAATCCTGTACTTCGCGCGCTTCCGCCAGATCATTGGGCGCGGCGGGGATGAAATGTCGCTTCCGCCTGAAGTAGTGACTGTCGCTGATCTTCTGGAACATCTTGTGGCGAGCGATCCATCCTGCGCTGCCGCCTTTGCCGACCGCAAAGTGATCCGTGTTGCCGTTGACCAGGCCCATGTGAAACTTGATCATCCGATCAAGGATGCTGGCGAAGTGGCCTTTTTTCCGCCTGTCACAGGTGGGTAATGCGCCTTAATATCTATTTGCAGACAGCAGGCGTCGGCTCCCGCCGCGAAGCCGAACGGCTGGTCGAACAGGGGCGCGTCAAGGTCAATGACGCGGTTGCCACGGCGACGGTGCCAGTCAACGATGGTGATGTGGTGTTGCTTGATGGAAAGCCCGTGGCCCCCGCCACGCGGGCGTTGCCGCGGCTGTTCCTGCTGCACAAGCCTGTTGATGTGTTGGTGACCAACCGCGACCCGGAAGGGCGACCGACGATTTTTGATATGCCTGTGTTGAAGCCGCCGCTTTGGGATGCCGGCATGCCACGGGTGATGAATGTCGGGCGGCTTGACGTGAACAGCGAGGGGCTTCTTGTCATGTCCACCGACGGGCCGCTTGCCCAGACCATGATGAGCCCGGCCAGCGCCCTGCCGCGCGTTTATCGGGTGCGCTGCCGGGGCAAACTGTCAGCAGGCGAAATCGAAAAACTGTCGCGCGGTGTTGTGATCGACGACATCCGCTATCGTGGCGCCGAGATCGTCGAGGAGCCCGACCACAGCGGCCGCAGCAACACCTGGTATCGCGTGACCTTGCGTGAAGGCAAGAACCGCGAGATCCGCAAACTGTTTGAATATTTCGGCAATGTCGTGAACCGGTTGATCCGCGTGCAATACGGACCATTCCATCTGGGCACTTTGCCGACGGGCGAAATCAAGGAAGTACCACCAGGGTCGGTCAAGCGCTTCATGGAGGAATTGCAAGGTGTGCAACCAACCCTTCGAGGCCCGTGAGCCAAGGGCACCTCAGGGTGAGGGACACTCTTTTTATCCCTCATGCTGAGGCGCTTTGCGCAGCAAAGCCTCGAAGCATCGGATCACGAGACCTTTCGGTCAACCTGCATGAACAGCGGCATAAATCCCCCGTGCTTCCCGTTTGAACCAGCCATAGACATTGTCGCGAAGAATGCTTGCTGCCCTGTCAACTTGGGTGGCCTCACGCACATCGCGGGGACGGCTCGGGCCTTTCTCGCGCAGATAGTCAGCGCATTTGATGGCGTCCTGCCGGTAGGCGGTCATCAGCGGGGTGCGGGTGCTGCCGCCGAGGTTGGGATCACCACTGCGGGTATTGAATTCCTTGAGCAACAATCCCCGTTTCCTGGCGTTGAGGCGTGGCGCATAAGCCACCGGATCGGCGAGCACTTCGACACTTCCCGATGTGGTGACGACAATGAAACCGAGGCACAGGCGGCGGCAGAGCTTGAGGGCTGAAGCTGCGACACCGCGCTTGGGGCGGGCAATCGCAATATAAACATGGTCACTGATGCTGAGGCGCTCCATCGCCTGGCAAAGCAGTGCCAGTGACAGCGCCTGCTTGAGCTCGATAATGACCGGCGCTTCGTCTCCGCGCAGCGCCACAACATCGCAGGATTTGATTTCGGCCTTCACCACATAGCCCTGTGCTTCGAGGTGGCGTTTGACGGGCAAGTAAAGGTCGGTTTCCGGCATGGCCGGAGAATAGATGATTCTAGGTTGCGGGTCCTTCGAACCGCCGCTGGTTACCAAACTCGAAGTCGGTTCAAGTTAATTCATCAACGATGTGGAAACCCTGAAACTGAAAACGCGGAACAAGTGAAAGTTGTAGCGACCGATTTTAACCAAATCCAGTAACTGGCGGCTAGTCTGCGTCCATGTTCTGGAAAATTGAAACATGCCGATTGTTGATGCAGATGTGACCCCTGCGGGCCTTGACGTCGCCGCAGACAGCCCGCAATTGGCCGAACTCCAGTTGCGCTGTGAAAAGCTTGCCCATCTGGAGAGCATGTGGCGGCTTGCTGTCGACAATGTTGACCAAGGCGCCTGGGACTACAATGTCGACGGCGAGCGCCGCTTCATCTCCGACGGCTGGAAACGCATCCGGGGCTTTGCCCCCGAAGAACCGGCCCTTCAACGCATGGACCAATGGTTCGACAATATCCATCCCGGCGACCAGGAATTCGTCAGAAGCAAGGTCGGGCGGCACATGAGCGGCGAGGAGCGCGAGTGGGAGTTTGCCTATCGTGAGCGCCACCGCAACGGACACTGGGTGTGGATCCTGGCGCGCGGCCGTTCTGTGGCCTGGGACGAGGCCGGCAGGCCAACCCGCCTGTGTGGCACGGATATTGACATCACCAAGATCAAGGAAACCGAAAAGCGGCGTGCCGAGGAGCGGACCCTGACCTACAAGTCCCATGTGCAGGAACTTGTGGCGGCCAGGGAAGAAACCGAGCGGGCGCTGCAAAGAGCGGAGACACTGGCCAATGTCGATCATCTTTCGGGATTGCCCAACCGGCGGAAATTCATCGAGACATTGAACGCGCTTGTGGGCGGGCAGGGCCAGTCCTTTGCCGTGATGATCATCGATCTCGATCACTTCAAGCAGATCAACGATCTTCACGGCCACGCGGCAGGCGATCAGGTTATTGTCGAAGCGGCGCGACGCCTCCGCGCTGTCAAGACTGTCGATGCGACTGTGGCGCGGCTTGGCGGCGACGAGTTTGGCGTCATTTTGCGCTGCCGTGCCGGGTTGTGCGACAGCGACGCCGGGGATTGGGCAGAGGCCGCCGTCCGCGCCATGCGGCATCCAGTCATGTGGTCGGGATGCCAGCTTTCCGTGAGCGCCAGCATTGGTGTGGCCATGGGGGGCGAACAGGTGCAGTCATCGGGTCAGTTGATGAAATGCGCCGACCTTGCCCTCTACAAGGCCAAGACGGAAAGCCGTGGCGGCTGGCGCATGTATTGCGAGAACGTGCAGCAGGAGGCGCAGGTCCTCGATGCCATCAAGTGCGAACTGAAACACGCCATTGCCGAAGGCCTGATCGAACCGCATTTCCAGCCCATTTTTGACGGCAGCGAAAACCGGATCATTGCCGTCGAAGTGCTGGCCCGGTGGCGAAGCGGGGCCCTCGGCGAAATTCCACCCGAAGTTTTCGTGCCCCAGGCCGAGCGCCTGGGACTGATGGATCCGCTGACCAGGCTGGTGCTGGGCAAGGCCTGCGCCGTGGCCAAGGCCTGGTCCCCGGACATCAAACTTTCCGCCAACCTGTCGGCCAGCGAGGTTGCAAACCTGTCGACCCCCTTGCATGTCGCCAGCATCCTCGGCGAGAGCGGATTTGCGCCGCAGAGGCTCATCCTTGAAATTTCCGAAGCCGCACTGGCCGGCAATGCCTTCGCCGCGCGGCAGGTGGTTGCGGCATTGCGCAACATGGGCCTTGAGATATTCATCGACAATTTCGGCAGGGGCCATTCGGGCTTGTCATTGCTGCGCGACATCGAGATCGACGGCATCAAGTTCGACAAGTCCTATGCCCAAACAATCCTCAACAATCCCGCCAGCAGATTGATCCTGAAAAACATGCAGCTGCTGGCCGGTGACTTGGGACTCCATTCAATCGCCACCGGTGTCGAGAGCAATGAAAGTTGGATGGAACTGGCGGGCGTTGGCATTTCCACCTGCCAAGGCCACCACTTCGCGCGGCCCATGGCGGCAGACGATATCTGTGAGCTGATCGAGCGCCTTGGCAGCGACGGTCGCGAGGCCCGCAACACCGCTTGAAGTTATACCCTCACCGCATTGGCGAGAGCCATAGTAACAGTCTGAACAACCGTCGCACAAATTCAGTCAATGGCCCAAGATCAATTTTACATTGCTCGTCATCATGAGACTTCCAATTCCACTGTGCTTGTTTTGGGTTGATCCGTGACCAAGTTCGATTCTGAAGTGAGCTTCCACTCACTCAAACAACTCAGCGTGTGTTCCCGAGCGCACGAAGTTGATTTCATTTTCAGTGACTTGGTAAATCAACAAAAAGTTGCCACCTATATGGCACTCACGATGGTCTGCCCATTCGCCTTTCAACGGATGATCCAGCCACTCGGCACCAAGGGGTCCGTCATTGGCGACGAGCAGAAGCATCGCCTCTTTCAATAGTCGCATGTTGTATCTGCCGGTTCGCGAAAGACGATCCCAGTCCTTCAGAAAACTCTTGGCGTAGTCGAAGGTACGCGGAGGTAGTGCGCGCTTGTTCATTTAGATTCTTTGTCAAGGGCCTCAAAGAGCGCTTCAGCGGTCGTGAAGCGGAATTTCCTCGCCTTCATCATGGCACGGGATTCTTCCATCGCCGCCCTTGTCTCGGCATTGGGGATTTTGAGTTCCAATGGCAAGGCCTTGTCCTTGGCC